>JBGPOI010000204.1:0-7983 GCA_041487975.1 Binatia bacterium
CAAACTCGTGAGCTATCGCCTGCCGATCAGCCGGGTGTTCGAGGCCCTGGAGAAAAACAACGTGGTCGCGGGCGGCGGGTACATCGAACATAACGGCGAGGCATATCTCATCCGTGGGGAAGGCTTGGTCGAGAACACCACAGACATCGCCGATGTCATCGTCGCCACTGGACCGGATGGAGTACCGATCCGGGTGCGTGAGTTGGGAACCGTTACCGTCGGGGCGATGCCACGCATTGGCGCGGCCAGTATGGACGGGGAAGGCGAGGCCGTGGTGGCGATGACGCTGATGCTGCGGGGCGAGAATGCGCGGGTGGTCGCTGAGCGGGTCAAGGAAGAAGTGGCGCAGATTCAAGCGTCGCTTCCGCCTGGCGTCACCATCGAGCCCTTCTATGACCGCTCTGACCTGGTCAACCGTGTGATTCATACGGTCACCAAGAACCTGATCGAAGGCGCCCTCCTAGTGATTGCCGTCTTGCTCCTGCTCTTGGGCAATCTGCGCGGCGGCTTGATCGTGGCGGCGGCAATCCCGCTCTCGATGCTTCTGGCGTTCACGGCCATGGTCTCTATCGGCCTTTCAGGGAATCTGATGAGCCTGGGGGCGATCGACTTCGGCCTCATCGTTGACGGCTCCGTGGTGATGATCGAGAACATCGTCCGTCACATGGCCGAGCGGCGCGAGCCACAACACGCGTCAGCGCGCCTGAGTAATGAGGAGATGCACCGCATTGTGCTGGAGGCTGGTCAGGAAGTGCTCCGGCCCATCTTTTTCGCGGTGGGGATTATCATCTTTGTCTACTTGCCGATCCTCACGCTCCAGGGGGTCGAGGGCAAGATGTTTCACCCGATGGCGCTGACCGTGGTGTTTGCGCTGGCCGGCTCCCTGGTCCTGTCCTTCACGCTCATGCCCGTGCTGGCCAGCTTCTTTCTGCGTACAGGGGTGCGAGAGGAAGAGACGTGGCTCATCCGCCAGGCCAAGCGACTGTACCGGCCCGTGCTGACGTGGGTGATGCAAAGACCACGACTGACGGCCACCATTGCCGCACTCGTGTTTGCCAGCAGTGTGATCATTGCTCAGTTCATGGGCAGTGAATTTATTCCTCGTTTGGACGAGGGCGACATTACCGTCCAGGCCTGGCGGTTGCCGAGCATTGCCCTGAGCGAGTCAGTCGCTTCAAGCTTGCGTATCGAACGCGTGTTGCACCAGTTCCCGGAGGTCACCCGCGTTGTGTCACGGACTGGTACCCCAGAGGTCGCGACGGATGTGATGGGCATGGAGCTGTCCGATATCTTTGTGAGCCTCAAGCCTCAGGAGGAATGGACGAGCGCGAAAACCAAAGGAGAACTGGTGGAAAAGATGGCGGCAGCGCTGGCGGAAGCCGTGCCCGGCGTCGGCCTCTCGTTCACGCAGCCGATCGAAATGCGCTTTAACGAACTCATTGCTGGTGTCAAATCTGATGTGGCGGTGAAGCTCTTTGGCGACGATCTCAGTGTGTTACGGGACAAGGGCGAGGCGATTGGCCGCGTGCTGGGGAGAGTCCCTGGCGCGGCTGACGTGCGGGTGGAGCAGGTGGAGGGGCTGCCAGTGTTGCGTGTGCAGGTGGACCGCCAGCAGATTGCTCGTTACGGCATTAACGCGGCCGAGGTGCTTGCCGCGGTTGAAGCGGCTGGTGCAGGGAAAGAGGTGGGGACAGTCTTTGAAGGGCAACGTCGCTTCGGCTTGGCCGTGCGGCTCAGCCGGGCGGGGGCGGATGAGATGAGCAGCTTCGACAACTTGCCCATTGCCGCGCCAAATGGTCAACTGATCCCGCTTTCACAACTGGCCCGGGTCACTGTCGAAGAAGGTCCGGCACAGGTGAGCCGTGAGGACATCCACCGCCGTATTGTGGTAGAGACGAATGTCCGTGGCCGTGACCTGGGCTCGTTTGTAGACGAAGCCCGGCAACGGATCGCGAAAGAAGTGTCTTTGCCTGCAGGATATTACACTACTTGGGGCGGGCAGTTTGAGAACCTGGAACGGGCGAGCCGCCGGCTGTTTCTTGTCGTGCCGCTGGCCCTCTTTCTCATCTTCGTATTGCTCTACACTACTTTTGGTGCAGCGACGCCGGCGCTGCTCATTTACCTGAACGTGCCGCTGGCTACGACGGGTGGTATCGTCGCGCTCGCCTTGCGCGGCATGCCGTTCTCGATCTCAGCCGGGGTCGGGTTCATCGCGCTGTTTGGCGTCGCCGTCCTGAACGGGGTGGTCCTTATGTCCTACGTCTTACAGATGCGCCGGGAGGGCCTCTCTAGCGAGGAGGCCGCACGCCGGGGCGCGGAAATTCGCCTGCGGCCGGTGCTGATGACCGCCCTGGTGGCGAGCCTAGGCTTTGTGCCCATGGCGCTCTCGACCTCTGCCGGCGCCGAGGTGCAGCGGCCGCTGGCGACGGTGGTGATCGGTGGCCTCGTTACTTCAACGGCACTCACACTGCTTGTGCTGCCGACTTTGTATGCGTGGGTCGAGGGTCGGAGGGAGGCCAAGGAAGATCATGGGCAGGGTGCGGTGTGAGAGGTCATCTTCGCGGGACGGCCAGCAGGCCGGCAGCACGGAAGGAGAAACGGCCGTGCCAATGAGGCGCGTTCACAGAGTTTTCGGGACAACTTTCATGTTCCTGGCTGTGTCAATCGTGCCCGCCGCGGGTGAGGAAGCATTCGTGCCGTACCCGTGCAGTTCCGCAATCACAACACGTCCCATTAGGAGGCATATCTATGAAAGAGGTGAAAGCATACGTCCGCGTCTACATGGTGGACAAGGTGATCCGAGGATTGGAAGACGCCGGTTTCATCGACATGACGGTCATTGATGCGAAGGCAATCCGCCAGGGGCTGCGCGCGGAAGATCTAGACTACTCTGTCGAGTTGGCTGAGCGCTACATGAACGTGGCGAAACTGGAGGTGGTGGTTCGGGATAGTGACCTTGAGCAGGTCATTAAGATCATCCAGGAAAAAGCCAAGACAGGACGGAAAGGAGACGGGCTGATCTACGTGAGCGCGGTCGAAGAAGCGGTGCACATCCGTACCGGGCTGAGCGGAGAACTGGCCGTGGTGTCCCCAGGGCAGGAGTAGGAATTTTTAAGACTGCGCCAGAAGAGGGCCTGTGGTCCCCCACGATAGCGAAGAAGAGGCAAGCACATGGTGAAGCCAAGCCAGCTCAGCATCGCTATGAGCGCTTCCCTCCTAGTGCATCTGCCGGAAACCTATTGGGGAATAGAATTATCCTCGATCCGGCCAAAGCATGGGTAGGGGCTTGATTTATCAAGCCCTTGGGTGGGTCCGATGAATCGGACCCCTACTTGGTATCCCCAAGAGGTATGCTGAAACTGCACTAGGGATCTTTAAGGGAGGCTCATGAGTGTGAAGCTTTCTCAGTGGGGCAGTTGCCTTTTACCTCTCGTGCTCTTTTTTCTTTTTGCCTGTGGTCAAACACAAGAGGCTGGGCGGCTGATTGCCGCAGCGCAGGAGGCCGAGAAAGCAGGACAGCTTGAGGTCGCTGCCGATCTGTATCATCGGGCGGCCGGGCTCAGGCCACAGGATTTTGACCCCCACTATCGGGCCGCGCTGCTGTACTTGCGGCTTGGTCACGCTCGCGAGGCAGAGGAACACCTACCGCAGGGGATCACGGTCAGGCCGGATTTCGCTCCGGCGCATCTCAATCTAGGTGTGGCATTCCTGCAGCAGGGCAAGAAAGCAGAGGGCCGGCAGGAGTTGGGGGAAGCGCTGCGGTTGGAGCCGCGGTTCACCAAGGCCTATTACAACCTCGGTGTGGTGGAAGTCGGTGACGGGCGCTTCGCAGAGGCTGAGGAGCTGTTCAAGAAAGCCATTGCCATCGATCCCACCCATCAGCCCTCCTATGTGCGCTTGGGGAACCTGTATGTGCACCACAAACAGTTTGCGGCTGCGCTGCACGTCCTAGAGCAGGCTGTGACGCTCAACCCTCATGATGCATCGGTCTTCTTTAACCTGGGACTTGTCTATGTAGGGCTCGAGAAGCATAAGGAATCCTTAGCCGCTTTCAGGAAGGCGATAGAGCTCGATCCTCCCCACGCAAAAGCCAATTACAATCTGGGCACCCTGCTCATACGGATGGGGCGCTATCAGGAGGCGCTCCCGCCTCTGCAAGAAGCAATTCGGCTCAACCCTCGATCGAGCGATGCCTTCTACAATCTGGCTGTCGCCTCTGCTCGTTTGGGAGATAAGGGAAACGCCGTGCAGTGGTTACAGCAGGCTATCCGGTTAAATCCTGCCCTGGCATCCGAGGCGCAAGGGGCTGAGGATTTCAAGAGCCTGTCCTCAGATCCCGCTTTCTTCGCCATGACCCAACACTTACAGCCACAGTCCGGTGAAGCACGGCATGAGCACGAGCTAAGGAATCCCACGGCCAGCCACAATCACTGAGAAATACATGGGGCAGATCCACACCAACACCCCGGCCAGTCAAAACAAGCGCCGCCTGGCGATCGTCTTCGGACTGACCGCCGTGTACCTGATCGCTGAAGTCATCGGCGGAGTACTGACGCACAGCCTCGCGCTGTTGGCTGATGCGGGACACATGCTGACCGACGTGGCCGGGTTAGGGCTCGCGTTGCTTGCCATCCGGTTTGCTGAGCGCCCGGCGACGCCGGAGCGCACCTACGGCTATTACCGCGTCGAAATCCTCGCCGCACTCACCAATGCGGTCGTGCTCATTGGCATCTCGTTCTACATCCTGTACGAAGCTTCTGCACGATTCCGCAACCCGCCGGAGGTAGCGAGCAAGGCGATGCTCTTCGTGGCTGCGATCGGCCTGGCTGTCAACATTGCCGGCATCCTCATCCTGCGCACCGGATCGGCCAAGAGCCTGAACCTGAAGGGCGCGTACTTTGAAGTGCTGTCGGACATGCTCACCTCGATTGGCGTGATTATCGCGGGTGTCATCATGTGGACGACCGGCTGGTACTACGCCGATCCTTTGATCTCGGCCGGTATCGGTCTGTTTATCCTGCCACGGACGTGGATGTTGCTGCGTGAGGCAGTGGGCGTGCTGCTCGAAGGCACTCCCAGTGACGTTAATCTGACAGCCGTCCGCGAAGCCATCGAAAGCATTGCCGGGGTCGCAGGCGTGCACGATCTGCATGTCTGGACGCTGACCTCCGGGGTCAACGCGATGAGTGTCCATGTGGTCTTGGCTCAGGGGGCTTCTCATCGTGACGTTCTCACTGCCGTCCAGCAGCGCGTGACCTCAGATTTCAACATCGCCCATGTTACCGTACAGCTTGAGGCGCAGGGCTGGGAGGAGTCAGAGACCCATTTATGAGACAGAAAGCTCTCTCTCTGGAATATTTCACCGTGGGCTGGAATGTGCTGGAAGGCGTAATCGCGATCACGGCGGGCATCCTTGCCGGCAGCATTGCGCTCGTGGGGTTTGGGTTGGACAGCTACATCGAGGTGGCCTCCGGTGCCGTGCTCATTTGGAGATTGCGCAAACACGAGGACAAGGAGGAAGAAGAGAAGGCCGAAAAGCGGGCCATCCTCCTGGTCGGTATTACGTTTCTCGCCCTGGCGCTCTACGTGTCCTATGAGTCGATAAAAAAGTTGATCGTGCAAGAGCCGCCGGCAGAGAGTCTCATCGGCATTCTCCTGGCTATTGTCTCTCTCATTGTGATGCCACTTCTGGCTTGGCAAAAACGAAAGGTGGCCGCCCAGATCCAAAGTCGGGCGCTGGCTGCTGATGCACTGGAGACGTTGGTATGCTCCTATCTCTCCCTCACTCTTCTTGTAGGACTCGGGCTCAACGCTTGGTTGGGTTGGTGGTGGGCCGATCCGCTCGCCGCCTTAGTGATGGTGTTCTTCCTCGTGCGCGAGGGCTGGGAGGCCATTGAGGAGGGCAGGCAGGCTCCAGAGAAACAGGAGACAACACGCGCGCAATCGGAAAAGGAGCAGAGGTAAGGTGGAAAAGATAGGTCGCTCAGTAGTCTTATTTATTGTGGCGGGGCTGTGCGAAATCGGGGGTGGTTGGCTGGTGTGGCAATGGCTGCGGGAAGACAAAGGGAACATGTGGGGGGTAGGAGGAGCGCTTGTGCTCATTCTTTACGGTGTCATCCCGACATTCCAGCCTGCCTCCTTTGGTCGAGTGTATGCGACTTACGGGGGCTTCTTTATTGTTCTTGCTTTGCTCTGGGGCTGGGGAGTGGACGGAAACGTCCCTGATCGGTTTGATGTTCTTGGTGCAGTCATCAGTCTCTTGGGGGTTTCCGTTATCATGTACTGGCCGCGGTGACACTGAAGTGGAGCCGCCCTCCTCGTCACTGACGACTCGGCGCACCTATGTGTGAGCAACCTACCGGGTTCATCATGCAACATTGGTCATGCATGTGCTGCCAATGCTCCTGCATGCGACCCAGGTGCTGCTCCCGAAAGTCACCTTTTGTTGAGCTAAGCAGGTAACCCTCCTCCACACACATCATCGCATCATGCAGCCAGGACCCTTCATCCCCATTCGATTCATCATTTCAATCATGCGTCCGAGGGGTTCCTCTCCCGGCCCCCTCATCCCCATCATCCCTCCTGCTACCCACATCTCCGAGGCAGCCAGGGAGTCCACATAGGCCACCAGCGCCCATAACTCCTCTTCGGTCAGCACATCGTGATAAGAGGGCATGGGAGTGCCATTCAAGCCGGTGCTGAGCGTGCGGTACAGATCAGTGGGAGACGAGCCACCCTTGAGAGGGCGTTGGGTCAGATCCGTCGGACGGATGGGGTGTCCCCAGGCGTCCTGCAGCTCTCGGGATGAGGGACCATTACCCTGCCCGTCTACACCGTGGCACTGGACACATCCGGCATCCACGTATAACTGCCGGCCCTGTGCTCGTTTCGCGCGCAGATCTACAGGGGGAGGCGGGAGCCGCACTGGCTCAGCAGGATTCTCTCTCACAAATCGTGTAGAGAATCCCTTAAGGTACTGGATCACCGCCCAGCGATCATCCGCCGAGAGATGGGTTTGAGGGATCATGCTCGTGCCATGGACACCCTCGCTCAGGACACGATAGAGGTCGCGGTCCAGTGGCAGCGCCCCGGAGGGTGTGGAGCGGAACTTGAAGAGCCCGCTGGTGAAATCTCGCGGCTTGATCTGCAAACGCGCGGCCCCCGGTCCTTGGCCATCCCCGCGTTCACCGTGACAAACGGCACACTGTGTGAGGTAGAAGTATCACCCCCGGGCAGGACCGTCGCCTTCAGCGGCCCAAAGTCTCCCGATCCCTCCGAAGAGCGCGGAGACCAAGAAGAACACCAGCGCCCGTTTCACTGCTTTTCCCCCCTTACCCGGCTGACTTCCTTTTTTGCGTACCGTTCCAGATCTTTGAGAAACGCCTCTTTGTCTTGCTGAGTGCAGAAGTAGTAGGTCTTGCCGAGGTGCTCCGTGGCGGGCGTGTGCTCCGTTACTGTCTTCCGCTTTCCGTCGACCGGGCAGGTGAACTCCTCTGCGGTAGCAAGATGCGTGCTCAACCGTTGGTGGTTCACTGTGCCATGTGTGGGCAATTCGCCGGGTTCATCATGCAGCACTGGTCGCGCATATGCTGCCAGTTCCCCTGCATCCGGCCCATGTGCTGCTCCATCATTTGGCGCCTCTCTGCGGGAATGTCCGCACTACCTTCGATTGCTTGGCGCATGGCAGCCATTTCTTTCTGCATTTCAGCAAGCTGAGCCTGAAGCTGCTCGACCTGCGTAGCGCTCGGCGCGGCCTGCTCAGCCAGTACCAGAGTAGGAAGGCTGAGGGCCAAAGTGGCGACTAGTGCCAGGACTGTGGACCGGTTCTGAAACATGGTGTTCCTCCTTAGAGAATTTTAGAAAGAATCTTGCGCAAATAAGGTGCCAAGAAGAGGGGAAGCAGATTGTAGGAAAATCGCTGACGTTTCAGGTTTCCGGTGATTGTTCTTCCCAAAAGCGCGAAAAATCTCTCTCCTTTCTTGG
>JBGPOI010000205.1:0-7973 GCA_041487975.1 Binatia bacterium
CAATAACGCTGCTGGCGCTCGTGCCCGACTTCGTGTTCGAGATGGCGCATAAGATCGGCGAGCACTCGATCGTTGTCGAGTAGGGTGTTGTCCACGTCGAAGAGAAACACTACCTGGTGCGGAGCCATGTTGATCTCCCTCCTTGTGACGCAAGAAGGCTCAGCGAGAGAATTTGCGTCGCTGAGCTTTTGGCTGCGGGCGCGGGGACGAAGTTTCGGGCAATGGTCGTGGCGCGCTGGGTGAAACTGCAAGCCGGACCGATACCGCTCTATCTCCTCAACACCAAGGCGCGAGTGGCCGCCGTCCGCTTTCACGATATCCATCATGTGGTGACCGCCTACGATACTACCTGGACTGGCGAGGCAGAGATAGGAGCCTGGGAGATCGCCTCAGGCTGCGCCTATCATTATGCAGCCTGGCTGCTGAATCTTCAGGCAATGGCGCGACGTTCGCAGGATGGGCACTTACCAGTGTGGTCACTTTCCTGGCATCAATCTTCATTGTCATTACCCCGTTGGCCGCAGTGCTGATTGTGCTCTTTTCTTGAGCTGCCAGAGAAATAAGGAAAGATCGGGTGTTCAGTCGAAAAGCAAAGAAGGAGGAGACGTATGAGGCTCTACATTCTTGGTTCGGTCTTTGCACTTTTTGTCACACTATTCGCCGGCGCTCCGGCGAGTGCAGCCGGCGGGCTCTCCGCCGTGCCATCGCGGATTGTAGTATCCTCCGAGCAAAATGATGTCTCCCTTCCCTTGCACAATGTGCCGCCCGTTCCGCCTCAATCCGGAGGATTGTTTACCATCCCGTTGCTGCAGCGTCCGCTTTCCCCCTCGACTTTACGGAGCCCTGCCAGTGTCTCGGGCAATGTCTTCATAGCGAGCATCTTGGGCGACCCCGTCGTGCAGGGCGCGCCAGTTGATGCGGTCATGCCCGCGCCCATCCGCGATTTTGAGGGGATCCACAACGTCGATGGCGCGATCCCCCGCCCGACCCCAATGGCGACGTAGGACCCGACCATTACGTCCAGTGGGTAAACCTCTCTTTCGCCATCTACGACAAATCCGGGACCCTGCTTTACGGTCCAGCCGATGGCAACACCCTGTGGAAGAAGTTCGGCGGACCATGTGAGAGAACTAACGATGGCGACCCGATCGTCGGCGGCATATTGAATGCCGCGCGCCGCCACTGTCTCCCCGGTCGCCGCGCCCGCCAGCGGGAGCAGGCAGAGATACGCCACGTTGGTGAGACAGTAGAGCAGCATGACCAACCCAGTCCCGCCGAGCAAGCTGAGGGGAAGGATCCGACGAGGATTCTTGACCTCACCAGCGGTGAAGGTGACATTATTCCACGCATCCGAAGAGAAAAGCGGGCCGACCATTGCTCCGCCCACCAACATGAGAAACCCAAGCGTGACCGGCGTATCTCCCCACAGGCCACTAAAGTTGCGGGTGACCGCTTCGGTCCTCCGCGCGACGAAAAGGCCGAGGGTAATGAGCGTCGCCAGTGCCGCGACCTTGGCGAAGGTGAAAAGGTTCTGGACAATCTTCCCTTCTCGCAGGCCACGACTATTCGCCCATGTCAGCAGGGCGATGACCGCGATCGCAACCAGTCGTTGCGTGGACAGCGAGACGGAGCCTACCCGCGCGAGCGGGTGCTCCGCTGACACCCAGGGCAGCAGCACGCCGAGAAACTTGGCAAAGGCGACGGCCACGGCGGCGATAGTGCCGCTCTGGATCACCAAGAAGAGCGTCCAACCATAGAGGAACCCCAAGAGCGGGGAGTACGCCTCCCGCAAATAGACATACTGCCCGCCGGCTCGCGGCATCATCGCCGCCAACTCCCCATAGGCCAGCGCGCCTAGCACTGTCATGAGCGCGTTGAGGATCCAGACGAGCAGCAACCAGCCGGCCGAATCCACGGTTCGGGCAACATCGGCCGAGACGATGAAGATTCCCGAGCCGATCATCGAGCCGGCGACGATGGCGCCGGCATCGATCAGCCCTAATTCACGGCGGAATGTTCCCTCGCGCGCGACGGCGGCGGTTTCCGTACGGTCAGGCATGCGGGGAGGTCTAGTATCCAGTTGTGACCTCGACCAGGATGTCATCCGGGTCGCGCACATAGACCGATCCCGATTCCGGCGTGCCGTGCAGCGAGTAAGGAATGTGTTGCTCTTGCAGCGTGGCAAGAAGGGCACGGAACTGCTCGGGTCGGGCTTTGAGAGCCACATGATGCATGCTGCCCACGCCGCGCACGGTTCGCGCCGGTCCTTTCTCGGGAAAATCGAAAAACGCTAACTGATTGCCACCGCCCATGTCGAGAAAGAGGTGCGTGGAGGTTGGTTCGTCGCGGTTTTGTACAATCCGCGTGAGCCGCATGCCGAGCACCTGTGTGTAAAAGTGAATCGTGGCGTCGAGGTCCGAGCAGATCAGCGCCAAGTGATTGACCCCACCGGTATACGTCGGCTGCGATCCAGCTTCCGCACCTGAGAGGTAGCGAGTTTTCAGTTGCTCGCGGCGGGTCTGATAAAAACTCAGGTCTGGCATGGCTCTCCTCCTTTGGTTTTCTTCTTCCTCTTCTCCTGTCCCAGTGTCAACGCCAGGAGACCGGAGAGTCCTTCAAGCGGACAGGCAGGGAAATTAGGTTAGGCGCTTTTCGCCAGACGCTCTGACTGCGGAACAGGTCCAAGCGAGGGAGCTACGGGAAGCCCTGCGGTAGTGGAAGCGCGGGAAATCTCGTGATCCGCCATTATCTCTCCTCAGCAGAAAGCCTCTCTCCTCTTAGCCCACGTCAAACCAGAAGCGCAAGAACATCAGGCCACTGATCAGATAGAGCACACCGACGAGTAAACTGCGCAGGGAAGTGAGATTGATCCGATAGGCCACGCGGGGGCCGAGTTGTCCGCCGATGAAGACTCCGGGAACGACAAAAAGCAGGATACTCAAGAGCTGTCGATAGTCGGTCCTGAGCACCTGTAAAAGTGGAGGGGTCAGACGGACCAGCGAGGCACAGAGACTGGCAGCAAAGACCAACGCAACTGTGGTTCCCACAGCCTCGGCCGGGCTGTGACAACGCTCGTGACGCAAACAGTATGGCAGAATCAATTTTCCCAAGCCGACAGTGATCAAACCAGTGAGAAATCCTCCGAGGGCCGCGACTCCCCAATGCATCCGCTCATCCTTGCTGAGCGCGGCATCTCCTCCGCCACGCACGAGCCCAAGCAATAGCCGCGTGCTGTAGACAAAAACAAACACGGCAAAGGCCAAAAAGAGCCAGCGCGGCCGTATCGCAGGAGCGATCAAGGCGCCGAGCATAGTCAGCGGCAGGACGACCTTGAGGTACTCGCGGAACAAAAAAAAATTGACCGTGCCTTGACGAAGATTGCGCGTCAAGCCGCTGGAGAAACCAAAAATCATGCTGACGAGAGAAAGCCAAAAACCGAGCTGAGGATCAAGCCGAAGCCAGAGCAGATAGACAGGAGCCCAGAAGTTGGCCCCCGACACTCCGGTGGCCATGGCAAAGCTGGCGATGAGGATCGCCAGCGGAAAAAGAAACCAGAACTCAGAGTGAGACATCAGCCCGATCTTTTAGCGCTGTCTCACTCGAGTTTCTTGGAGACGCGAGTGTGCGACAGAGGATGCAGCGGCGTCGTTACCGCTGCGGCGGAGAGGGCTTCACCGGCCGCGAGGTATTGAGAGACAAGCGTCACTATTTGTTGCGCGGCTGCGGTTAGCCCTTTTTCTGTTGCATGGCAGGAGGGGAAAAGGTCTTCTGATACACCCCACTCGAGGTTTTCTTGATCTTCTTGTCTTTCACCCAGCGTGACAACCCCGCATACACTTGCTCCATAGGTTTGCCGGTCTGTTGCTGCACCTCCTTCGTGGTGAACGACGCGGAGAGGCCGGCGAGGACAGCATGCCAGTCGATTCGACGCTTCTTTCTCGTCGTTCGTGTTGGCAAGGGAGCGGCGGTCCCCACCATTGTCGTTTGGCCTCCTACCACTTCTTTCCAGCGTGCCGCTGTTGCTTTGAGTTCGGTGAGATCTTTTTCCTGTTTCGCGATCTCTTGCTGTAATGCTGTCAGAACTTTCACGCCCTGTCGTTTGAGGTCTGCCAGCAACGGCTGCAATCTACGCTTCTGCGCCATATTCTATGATCCTTCCTAGAATTGTAAATTGTGCGGTATTGTCGCAGAAATGAGAGTAACTAGCAATAACAAAACCGTAATGAAATGAAGTATTCGCCTAACAGTCAGGGAAAGAAACTGCCAGGTATTTTTGCCACTATTGCTTTCCTGCTATTTTCGCAGGATTCGCGCGAATTCAGCCAGGCCGTCCTCCCAGGGAGGCAAGAGGATTTGCGGGTCCTGCAGAGTAGTAAGAACGGAATAACGCGGGCGGGCGGCCGGCCGGGGAAACTCCGCGGTCGCTACCGGCCGCACTGGCGTTTGAATGCCCAGGAGTCGGTACAGCCTGCGCGCCAGTTCGAACCAACTCGTGCCCCCTTGTCCGGCGAAGTGATAAGTGCCGTACGCGCCGGTGTGAATCAGCCGAGCAATCGCTGTGGCGAGGTGCGGCGCGTAGGTAGGCGAGCCGTACTGATCGCTCACCACACGCACCTCCGGTTGGGTCGCTAGGGAGCACATCGTCTTGGGGAAATTGCGGCCGGTCGTGTGATAGAGCCAGGCAGTACGCACCACATAGTGACAAGGGTTGAGCGCGCGCACGACCTCTTCCCCGGCTAACTTGCTTGCGCCATACACGGACCGGGGGTGCGGACAATCAAATTCATGATAAGGACGTTGGCTCGTCCCAGCAAAAACGTAGTCGGTCGAAACCTGGAGGAGCGGGATACGGCCTGCGGCAGTCACAACGGCCAGATTACGCGGTCCCAAGGCGTTGCCGCGATAGGCTGCATCGGGATCACTCTCGGCCCCATCAACATGGTTAAATGCCGCGGCACTCAGCACCAAGTCGGGCCGCGAGGTCTGTACCGCCGCGCGGACGGCTTCAAGCTGAGTGATATCAAGCCGTTGGCGATCGAGCGCAAGGAGGTCGTGGTCAATCAAGGCTGCTTGCAAGGCCTGGCCGAGCTGCCCGCCGGCGCCGGTCAAAAGAATGCGCATGGCTCCTATTCCTTTGACTGAGAACTGATTGGTGCTCTCATTCTCTCAAGAAACCACGATCTGACAACAGAGTACGGTTCTCTAAACGAAAGGACTGAGACTGCTCTCGGTCTGACACGCCCCTCTCAGGTGCCTGGACCGCTCACCAGACAAGGGGCTTAAGCCCCTTGTCCTGGGATTAATCCATAAACTCCGGCATCACTTTGGTGGCAAAGAGTTCCATCTGTCTCTTGGCCTCGTCCCAGGGCATGAGCCCCTGGTCAAAATACCAGCCAAACCATTCGATGTTAGAGTTCTTGCGCAGCGCGTCCAGTTCGCGCTTGATGTCGTCGATCGTGCCGACCAGTTCGTACTTGGCCTCAACCATGCGCTCGTAGGTATTGGGTACTGGCGTTGTCTCACCCGGGAAGCGATAGGCTTCGAAGAAGCCAAAGCCGGAGAAGTATTCGATGAAGCCGGTGCCCTGTGCGTGCGCGCCCAGGGTGTAGGCATCGGTGTAGGTATTGCCGATGTGGACCGAACGGAAGGCGCCGACGCTCTGACCGAGTTCCAGCCGCCGGCCGGCCTTGGCGGCCTCATCTCTGTACGCTTCGCATAACTGGCGGAATGAGGGCGGATGGGACACGAGGATCCATGGCAAGATGCTCTCCGTCGCGCACCAGCGAATAGTCTTCTCACTCACTGAGAAGGGCTGCCAGATCGGCGGGTGCGGTTGGGTATAGGGCTTGGGAATCACACAGATGCGTTGGATCACGCCGTTCTCATCCACCTCGCCCGGAGCGCCATATTTAGCAGTCCAGTTCTTAGCCACCGGCCAGCGGCGGATGCCCTCTTCGTATGGCGTGGGCACCTCATAGTACTTGCTCTTGAACCGCACGGTCTCCTGGGTCCAGGCCATCTTCATGATCTTGAAGACTTCCTCGAACACCGCACGGTTGTGAGCATCGACTTCGGAACCGTCCATTGGCGCACCGGTCACGTGGTAATGTTGGCCGAGGACGTTGGTCCAGCGGTCCTGGTAACCCCGCGCAAAGCCGGCAATGAACCGCCCCTTGGTGAGGTGGTCAAGGACGGCGATCTCCTCTGCCACACGGAGTGGATCCCACGTAGGTAAGACCAACCCAAGAGAGGCAAACTTGATGCGCTTGGTGCGGGCGGCCAGGTCAGTATAGAGCAGCAGCGGCGCCACCGAGGCTTCATAGCCTTCGGAGTGAAAGTGGTGCTCGGTGGTGCTCATGGCGTCGAACCCCAGGTCATCGGCCATCTGGGCGATGTCGCGCACTTCCTGGAGCATCTGCTGATACTTGTCATTGTTGCGGCCAATCGGCCGCAGCCGTGCGCGTTCCTCGAAGGTAGCTGGAATTGTTGGTAGGATGAAAAGGTTGAACTTCATCGGCGGTCCTCCTCCCAAGGAGTTTTAGCGATTCTGGAGGTATTCTTCTAGTGTAGGGTGGGCAGTGCCCACCTTCAACTATTCAACAATGATTCAATGACCCAATGGATCAATGACTCAATTCTTCAATCAATGCCTTGGCTTCTTGCAGATCCGCCGTATCAAACCCCTCGGTGAACCAGCCGTAAATCTCCGCCAGCAGCCGCCAGGCTTCTTCCTTCTTGCCCTGTCGCTGCCATAGGCGGCTTAGGCTCATCACCGCCCGCAGCTCCAGCGACTTCGCCTGCTGGTGGCAAGCAATCTCGATGGCCTTCTGGAAACATGCTTCGGCTTCTGACTCCGCTTGGGGATCGGGGGTCAGGGATCGGGGGTCGGCAACTTGAAACCTGGAACTTGAAACCTGGAACTTCTGGAGCGTAAGCGTTCCCTTCAGC
Organism: Binatia bacterium; assembly: GCA_041487975.1. GTDB lineage: Bacteria > Desulfobacterota > Binatia > Bin18 > Bin18 > JACQEL01. The sequence continues at coordinate 6,949 of JBGPOI010000205.1, forward strand.
CGGTGCAGCTCGGCCTCGTAGTGGCGCTCCCCCCGCTTGTTCACGCTAACTAGTGCTTCGGCTAGCGTGTGCAATCCCTCTTCGGTCTGTCCCGCTTTCCCATACGCCTCGGCCAGTAGGGCAAGAAAATGCGGCCGTTCGAACTCTGCTCCCGTGGCCCGGTGGGCGACCAAACCCTGGCACATCTGCGCAATTCCTTCTTCTACCTGTCCCTGATCGGCTAGCGCCCAACCTCGTTGGGTAGTTCCTACCGCCAACCAAGTCGCAATCCCATATTCGGTAGAGAGTGCGATCATTGCCTCCGCCCGCTCTTGGGCTGCCTGCCCTTCTCGACGATATTGATGGAGCGAGGCAGCCCCGGTCAGGGCGGTAGTCAGGCTATTAGGATTAGAGAGTTCCTGGGCAATAGTGAAGGCTTCGTGGATTTCCTCCAAGGCCTGGTCTGGATAGCCGAGACTCCACAGGGTCCAGGCGAGATAGTTCCGGCCGAGCACTCCAGGGGCTTGTCCGTACAGAACACCATCGGAGCGGTGCGACTGGGAATTATACAAAATAACGCTCTGCTCCAAGTGTACCCGGGCTGGAGCCAACTCTCCCAGCAAGAATAAGGTAGCCCCTAACGCCCGGTGAGCTAAGACGAAGAAAGCTGGATCTTGCGAGTTCTGCGCTAGGGTGAGGAGTTGTTCCCCCCACTCACGTGCGGTCTGTAATTCCCCTCCTAGGTGGTAAAACGTCCGCAGTCCCAAAACGGTAGGGAAGAGATACGGGTTTTCCCCCACCTGCTGACATAACTCCCAGGCTCGGGTGTAGATCTGTCCCACTTCGGGAACGGCAAAGCCTTTGCCGTACGATACCATTGGACCGCGAGCGATCTGCAAGGCCAGCTCCTGTCGGTTCCGCTCTAGAGTATCGGGCAGGGTCTTGAGCAATTGCAGAGCCGCAGTCAGATGAGTGATCGCTTCCATATAAGCTGAACGCTCACCCGCCTGTTGCCCAGCACGCTGGAGGTACTCGATGGCCTTCTG
>JBGPOI010000206.1:0-7947 GCA_041487975.1 Binatia bacterium
AGATACATCAAGTCCTGTGGCGTTCCGTACCGACTGGTGGGTGCATAGTACCCTGAGACCTCGTACCCCCAGGAGCCGTAGAAGGGGTGCTCCATGAGCGGCAGGAATTCGACATGAGTAAAGCCCATTTTTTTGACATACGCCGGGAGATAGTAGGCCATCTCACGGTAGGTGAGCGACCGATTGTCTTCCTCCGGTACCCGCCGCCAGGAGCCCAGATGCATCTCATAGATCGCCATCGGCGCAGCGAGTACGTTGCGTTGGCTGCGGTTTTCCATCCACTCTCGGTCTCCCCACTCGTAGGCGAGATCCCATACGATCGCCGCCGTCTGGGGTGGAACTTCGGTGTGAATGGCGAAAGGATCCATCTTGTCTACCCGATAGTCAGCGAATCGAGATACGAGGTGATACTTGTAGATGGTGCCTTTGCCGATCCCAGGGAAGAAGCGTTCCCAAATCCCTGACTGCCCCTGCGGAGACAGCGGATGACTCGTCTTCTCCCAGCCGTTGAACTCGCCCATCACGGACACGTGGGCGGCATCCGGTGCCCAGACCGCAAAATAGGTTCCTTCCACCCCGTCCACGGTGAGGAGGTGCGCGCCCAGCTTCTCGTACAGGCGGAAGTGAGTTCCTTCGTTGAAGAGGAACAGATCCTGTTCCCCCAAGAGCGTGATCTCAGCGGGCTCGCGTTTCTTGCGAGTTCTTCCTGCGCTCGACGGGGCTGGTTTTTTGCGGACCCGCGCCTGGACAGTTGGCGGCGTTGTGTGATTCCCTTTGCTCGGCGCCATGAATACCACCTCCGTTATCAACCTGCTGCTCCCAAGAGCTGTAAGATGCCCTACAAGGGAATCCGCACCCAATCAGGACGGTTGTTGAGTTCGTAGCCCAATTCGTAGGCCGCCTTTTCCAGGAGGTAGGCGTCCAGCAAGATCTGCAGTTCCTCCCGCGCACGGGGCAAGAACGACGCCTGATTAGCGACCTTGCGATAGGTCTGTAAGAATACGGCCGAGACCCACAGGTACCAAAAGCGGGCCCAGGGCTCTAAGGTCGCCAGTGCCTCGGGATGGGAGGCGTATGCCCCTTCGGCCTCCTGGTCGAACAGTGCAATGTACGCCGCATAGTGGAACGAGCGGAGCATGCCCGCCACGTCTCGCAGTGGCGAGCGCTTGATCCGTCGCTCGCTGAGTGGACGCGCCGGTTCGCCCTCGAAGTCGATGATGGGGAAGCGATCTTCCGTGTGGATGGCCATAAAGAGTCGAGGCATCAGGGGGAAGTGAAAGTTCATGTGGCACCCATCCCCCTGGCCGAAGTAGGCGGCGGCATCCTCAGGCCACTGGTTCGCCTCGGCAAGAAACAGGCGGTTCGTGAACTGGCGGTCGACATGGCGCCGCAATCCTTTGAGAAAAGCATGCGTCTCCGGAAGATTTTCACAATTTGTGCCGTCGCGCTCATAGAGGTAAGGCACCGCGTCAAGCCGCAGCCCATCTACCCCGAGTCCAAACCAGAAGTCGATAATATGGATGATGGCCTTCTGTACAGTGGGATTATCGTAATTGAGGTCGGGCTGGTGGGAGTAAAAACGATGCCAGTAATAAGCCCGGGCCACGGGATCCCAGGTCCAGTTTGACAGCTCAAAGTCCTTGAAGATAATGCGCGCGTCCTGATACTTCTCCGGCGTGTCGCTCCACACATAAAAGTCGCGCCAGGGACTGCCAGGCTTGGCCCGCCGTGCGCGTTGAAACCAGGGATGTTGGTCCGAGGTGTGGTTCAGCACCAGCTCAGTAATGACGCGAATCCCGCGTCGATGGGCCTCATGCAAAAACGCCTCAAAGTCGCTGAGCGTGCCATACGTCGGATGGATGTCGGTATAGTTGGACATGTCATAGCCATCATCTTTCAGAGGAGAGGGACAAAACGGGAGCAGCCAGACCGCCGTGATGCCGAGATCCTGGAGATACGCCAATTTCTGGGTGAGACCGCGAAAGTCGCCGACGCCATCGTCTACACTGTCATAAAATGCCCGCACGTGCAGTTCGTAAATGACTGCATCTTTGTACCACAGCGGGTTGTCCTCAAACTGGATATCCTTCCTGTTCCTTCGGCTCATACCGAGTTTCCCTATTGCCGGATGTCCAGGTTATTCCTTACGGCCGATCGCTTGGAGGAATTTCTCCTGAATGATCTCGCATGTCAGGCGGTAGAGCAACTCGCGATCCGTATGTTGGCCCAAGAACCCCAGCGGAATTTGAAATCCGCCCTTGTCCTTGATATTGCCGCCACCGTAGTACGTTTGTTTCTCTTCATCGAAGCCGAACGCTTTCTTCAGATGTTTCTTTTCCAACGCTTTGTGGATCATGTCCATCACCGCTGGGGCCAGCGATTGCGCGGAGATCTTTTTCAGCAAGGCCTGATCGACACAGGGCCAGAGATAGGCCGCTGCCTCGAACTCCAACCGGCTCGCTTCTAACAGTGTCATGGTGTCCGAGCGGATACCGTGCATTAGCGCTGTGGCCAGGCGCACCTGGTCGGTCTGCACGAGCGATGGCCACACACGCCCCTGACCACGACAACGCACGACACCAAGCGCAGCGAGGATGTCCGGGCCCGGATCAATGTACTGTCCGAGATTCCCCACGAATGGCGGGCCACACTCGGCCGCTGGAGCAGGATGAACAAGAAAAAGAAGCCGCTTGTGGAAGGCCAACCGGCGCCGGATCGCAACGAGGAATATCTCCGCTTGTTGACGCGACTCATGCCAGACCCGCACGTGTTGCCTATCGGTCCGCAAATCTGGGAGGGTTCTTGGCTGACAGTGCCTCCCCGCGATGCCGGCCATGGCTACCGCAACCTTTTCACCGGGGAGACTGTGGGGGCTGTCAACCAGGAGGGTAGGATGATGCTCGCCCTGGATAAAGTATTTGCTGACTTTCCCGTGGCTCTGCTGGCAGGGGAGGACGGATAGCATTCTGCACCCTCTTATACCAAGTCGCCATTCAATTGTACCATTCTGAGAGAGCTTGCGTATCCGTGTAGTCGGCGGTAGAGAGGGTGTGTCAGGAAAGGAGGGTCCCATGACGCCAGAAGAACTGGCCCGCGAAAAAGAGGCTATCACCGAACTCATTGCCCGCTACAACTGGGCTATCGATCATAACGACTTTCAGGGCTGGGCGGACTGTTTTGCGCCGGAGGGGATCTTTGACGGCATGATTGGCCGGTACGCCGCTCACGGGGAGTTAGACCGCTTCACGGCTGATGTGAGGAAGCTGACAGCCAGCACCCCGAACCTGCGGCATTACGTGACCAGCATTCAGACCGAGGTTAGTGGCAACCAGGCCCGCTCTCGTTGTTTTCTCATGATGACCTCGACCACCAAGGAAGGTGGCGCCAAGATCGTCATTGCCGGCGAGTACGAGGACAAACTAGTGAAGCGCGACGGACGGTGGCTCTTCACCGAACGAAAAGTGCATATGGACGGAGCGTAGTGCATGGGTAAAAAACGTCTTCGGGAGTTGTCAGAATAGTCCCATGTGGTCACCCTTCCCGTAGGGGCGCAGCTTCGGCCTGGTTTTTCTTCCATTGGCCATGCGCCCCTACATCTGTCGCAAAGGAGTTTCCTATGCCTCTCCCCCCACACAGCACCTGCCAGTTCACCCCCGATCTACGCATCTGCCGCATCCTCAATGGCATGTGGCAGGTGTCCGGCGCCCATGGCCGTATCGATCCCACGGCGGCTATTAAAAACATGTTCGACTACCTGGACGCAGGTTTCACCACCTGGGACCTCGCTGACCATTATGGCCCGGCGGAGGATTTCATCGGTGAGTTCCGGCGTCAGTTAGCGGCCATGCGCGGGGCAGAGGCGCTGGCCAGTATCCAAGCGTTTACCAAGTGGGTGCCGCGGCCAGGACGCATGACTCGCCGAATCGTGGAGGACAATATTGCCCGTTCGTTGCGGCGCATGGGTGTGGAAACGCTTGACCTCCTCCAGTTTCACTGGTGGGAGTATGACGACTCCGCTTATCTCGACGCTCTCACTTTTCTGGCGGAACTGCGAGACGAGGGCAAGATCAGGCATCTCGCTCTGACCAATTTTGACACCGCACACCTGAAAATCATTAGCGAGCACGGCATTCGCGTGGTCTCCAATCAGGTGCAATATTCGCTGATCGACCGCCGGCCGGAAGTGCGGATGGTGCCGTTTTGTCAGGAGCACGCCATCCAGTTGCTGACCTATGGCACCGTGTGCGGCGGCCTGCTGGCGGAGAAATACTTGGGTCAGCCCGAGCCTGGCTACGGCGTGCTGAACACCGCCAGCCTGCAGAAATACAAACAAATGATCGATGCCTGGGGCGGATGGGGGCTGTTTCAGGAGTTGCTGCGCGTGCTCAAGCAGATCGGCGATAAACACCGAGTGAGTATCGCCAATGTGGCGGTGCGGTCCATTCTCAATCGTCCAGCTGTGGCTGGGGTGATTGTCGGGGTACGGCTAGGGGTCGCCGATCACTGCACGGACAATGCCCACGCCTTCAATTTCGCTTTGGACGCCGAGGACCAGGCGCAAATCCAGTCCGTCCTGGACAAGTCACAGGATCTCTATCGCCTGATCGGTGACTGTGGGGATGAATACCGCGGATGAAACTGCCCCGATCATTTATCATGAGTCGTGGCCGCGCCTGCCCGGAGCGTAGAAGAGAAAAGGGCAGGGTGGGCAGTGCCACCCTCCTCTCTGTTTTCACGACCACCGTTCGATCGCGACCAAAGCCTGGGCAATGCGCTGTCGCAGCGCTTCGGCCGATTCGGGCGTCCATTCATAAAAGCCTTTTCCAGTTTTCACTCCGAGTTCACCACGATCGACTTTGTCTTTGAGCACTTGCGGAACCTCCGACGACGAGGCGAGGTGAGGGAACAGCCCTGCCGCGATCGCGTTCAATAAATCCCAACCCGCCAACTCGAAGATCTCGAACACCCCGGCAACCGCCCAGCGCCGGCCGATGCTGTTCTTGAGGGCGATGTCGATGTCCTGCGGACTGGCGATGCCATTCTGCACCAGCCACAACGCTTCCCGCAGCAAGGCGCCTTGCAGACGATTGAGAATAAACCCGGGAACCTCTTTCTGGACGACGATGGGACGTTTGCCGATACGGGCTAGTAGAGCAGCCATAGTCGTGACTGTATCATCCGAAGTCTCCGGACCGCGGACGAGTTCGACGAGGGGAATCAGATATGGGGGATTGGCATAATGGGCGACGAGCACCTTGTCTGGCCGGCGGAGGCCGGTGGCGAACTGGCTCAAGGGCAGGGTTGAGGTATTACTGGCCAGGATCGTATGGGCGGGGCACAGGGTGTCCAGGGCTTGAAAGATCTGACGCTTGAGCGCGGCATCTTCGTAGACCGATTCGATGACGATATCGGTGTCTGCGACTGCCTCCGCGAGCACGGTGCTGGAATGGAGCTTGGCCGGCACGACCTCAGCCTGCTCGCGGGTCACCACTCCCATTGTGATGAGCCGTTCGAGATTGGCCTGGATGTTCTTGCGCGCGGTTTGCAGACTCTCTTCGCTCCGCGTGTGAAGATGGACCTCATAGCCGGCGAGGGCAAATTCCTGGGCAATGCCATGCCCCATCAAGCCAGCGCCGACCACGGCGATGCGTTTGATTTCATCAACCGTCATGATCTGCTCTTCGGGTCGGGCAGCGGCAGGGCAGCCCACAAGGGGAAACGCCGCTGCCCTATGCTCTTTACTGCTTGTTCTTGCTGTCGATCTCGTCGAACAGCTCCTTGGCAATACGCAAACCGTTGACTCCGACCGGCCAGCCGCCGTAGTGAGCCAAATGGATCATGATCTCGTTGATCTTCTCGCGGCTGATGCCGGCGTTAAGCGCGCCGCGCAGGTGAACCTTCAACTCGCGCTCGCGCGCCAGCACGGTGAGCGCGGCCACGGTGATTAGCGAGCGTTCTCGTAGCTCCAGTCCCGGCCGGTTCCAGATATCGCCGAAGAGGTTCTCGACCGTAATCTGCAGAAAATCTTCGTGCATCATACCCGGTCTGGGCTCCGAGCCGAAGAGTTGCTTCATCTTCGCCGCGCCTTTTTCCCAGCGTTCGGATTTCGCCATACTCCGTCCTCCTTTGGGGATGTAGTCGAACCCTTGCGGGGCAAGGGCTGGTTGTCTACTATCAGATCGACTGCTCATCAGTCAAAGCATAACAATGAAAGATTTCCAATCCCCAATCCCTAATCCCCAACCCCCAGGTCCCCTTTACGGTATTCGCGTCGTCGAGTGTGGACACATGGTGGGCGCGGCTTATGCGGCTAAGCTCATGGCCGATCTCGGAGCCGAGGTCATCAAGGTCGAAGAGCCGGGAGGTGACGAGGCGCGCCACCGTGGTCCGTATCCTGGCCAAGTGCCGCATCCGGAAAAGAGCGGCCTGTTCCTCTACCTTAATACGAACAAACTCGGAGTGACGCTAAACCTGCAAACCATTAAGGGGCAGGAACTGTTGCAGCGTCTGCTCCAGGACGCCGATTTGCTGATTCACAACTACCCGCCGGCGCGGATGCCGGCGCTGGGGCTGGACTACGCGCCGGTGCGCCAGCGCAACCCACGTCTGGTGATGACTTCGATCTCCCCCTTTGGCCAGAACGGCCCGAACCGCGACTTGCACGCTCATGACTTGACCATGTGGGCGGCTGGCGGGATTGTGTATTTGAGCGGCGCCTCGGGCCGGCCCGATCTGCCACCACTCAAAGCGTTTGGCCAGCAGGCCGGGTTTCAGGCTGGCGTCAATGCCGCGGTTGGATCGCTGAGCGCGTTGTTCGGCCGCCTGAGTAGTGGTCACGGCCAACATGTGGACGTGTCGGTACAGGAGTGTCTGGTCGCCATCATGGAGAACAATTACGTCTCCTGGCCATATGGCCACAGCGTCGCGTCGCGCCTGGGCTTTCGTCTCATTCCTCAGGACGTTCTCCAGTGTCGTGACGGCTACATTTATTTCTTGGCGATCGAAGATCACCAGTGGAAGAATGCGGTGGCGCTGATGGAGAATCCGGACTGGGCTGCAGCCGATATTTTCCAGGACTTCCCCTCACGATCGGGCAACTGGGACGCACTCAGGCCGCTGCTCGAAGACTGGCTGCAGGACAAGTCCGTACAGGAAATTTATCATGCGGCCCAGGCCAGACGTGTGCCCTTTGCGCCAGTCTCAACCATGGGGGACTTGCTGAATTCGACACACCTGAACGCGCGGGGCTTCTTCGCCGAGATCTCGCACCCCGAAGTGGGTTCGCTGCGTTACCCGGGCGCGCCGTTCCGCTTCTCGGCCACACCCTGGGCCTTGCGCCGTCCGGCGCCCTGCCTGGGTCAGCATAATGAAGAGATTTACTGCGGGAGGCTTGGGCTCTCGCCGCAAGAGTTGGATGAGCTGAAGGGAAGAGAAGTCATTTAGCGATTAGCGATTAGCAAAGAGAGAAAAGAATTTCTCCTTTGAACTTTAGACTTTAGACCTTGGACTTTGGACTCTTTTGTTGCGGTAACTTCAGAAGGTGTGTAAACGTGAGAGCTGGCGTTTTCCTTGCCCCGGAGCGCCCGAAGGAGTAAAGAGGCAGCATGCACTGCCCAAGCTGCGGATATGAGAACCTCGCGGGTCTGAAGTTCTGCAATGACTGCGGCACGCCGCTCAACCTGCGCTGTGGGAGCTGTGGGTTTGAGAATGCGCCGCAGGCTAAGTTCTGCGGGGAGTGTGGCACGGCGCTGAGAGCTGAAGGAAGACCAGCACCGGCAAAAGGCCGCACGCGTCAAGGCGCAAATACCCGAGGACGGGCTCCTCGTCCGGCGGCACGTCCCACACCAGGAAGGCTTCCGGCTGCTGCACCCGAGGCTGAGCGGCGCCAGCTCACGGTGATGTTCTGCGATCTGGTAGGCTCTACGCCTCTCTCGGAGCAACTCGATC
>JBGPOI010000207.1:0-7910 GCA_041487975.1 Binatia bacterium
CTTCAGGCGCAGTGCCTGTGCGGCGGCCTCCAGCGCGTCCTGCGTCCTGCCCATACAGCTCAGCACCCCAGCCAGAGCTGCATGGCTGTCGGCCTCGTTGGGAGCGAGGGCCACGGCCCGCTCCATCTCCGCCAGGGCCTGCTCATACTGCTGTTGGTAGAGATGGATATAGGCCAGGACTATATGGTTCCAGTGCCAGGAGTCATTGAGGGCCAAGGCCTGTTGCGCGGCCGCCACTGCCGGCTCCAACGTTTGGGCAGCTGGGCTCTGTTGAGCGACCCATTGCCACAAGTAGCTGATAGCCAGGTCAGCGTGGGCAGGCAGAAAATTGGGGTTCCGGCTGATGGCTTCCTTATGTGTGACAATCGCCTCAGCATATCGCCCAGTGAATTGATAGGCCCAGCCCAAGTTGAATAAATACCAAGGTGGATAGCGGGGGTTGAGCCGCATCGCCTGCTCCACCGCCTGCAGGGCTTCTTCGGGCCGGCCCGCGAAGCTCAGCGCCTCCGCCTGCAAGGCATAGCTGTCGGCATTGTTGGGATCGAGGGCGATAGCCCGTTCTCCTTCCGCGATGGCTTGGTCATACTGCTGTTTCTGCGCATAGAGCGTGCTCAAGAGCGAGTGGGCTAAAGGCAGGGAGTCATCCAAGGTAACAGCCTTTTGCGCTAACGCAAACGCGTGCTCCAGGGTCTGGGCGTCCGCACTCCAGCGCCAGAGCCATTCTATCCGGTAGGTCACACCCAGCCGCGCGTACGCTTGGGCATACTGCGGGTCCAGGGCAATGGCTTTCTCATACATCTGCCGCGCCTGGGCATTCCCCTCTTTCGTGAAGCGATAAAGATACTCCACCCCGCGCAAGAAGTAGTCGTAAGCCTCCAGGTTATCCGTATGTTTGCGCACGCTGTACCCTTGCTCCTGCAAGGTGAGCTGCAGCCCCAGTGTCATCACTATCTTCTGCACGATTTCGTCTTGCAGGGCAAAGATGTCTTTGAATGGGCGGTCGAAGCGTTCAGACCACAGATGCCCGCCGGTGGTGGCGTCGATTAATTGCGCAACGATGCGCACCTGATCGCTGGCTTTCTGTACGCTGCCTTCCAGCACGTACCGTACTCCGAGTTCTTTCCCCACCTCTTGCATATTCGTGGCTTTGCCTTTGTAGGTGAACGCGGTGTTGCGGGCGATGACGAACAGACTGGAATTGCGGGAGAGATCAGCCGTGAGGACTTCCGTGATACCGTTGCTGAAGTAGTCTTGTTCGGGGTCTTTACTCATGTTGTCGAAGGGCAGGACGACGATGGAGGGCTTGTCGGGCAGCGGAAGCGCAGGCGCTTCCTGAGTAACGAGTGCTGAGGACTGAGGACTGAGTGGAGGACGAAGAAAGTACCGCACGGTCAAGGCGGTCCCTGCAATGAGCAGCATCACGGCCAGTGCCACAACCGGCCAGGACAGGTGGGCAGTGCCCACCCTACGGGAGAGCTTCAGACGTTGGATTTGCAGGGCTTGCCACAGTCCTTTTGGCGGTTCGGGCAGAAGCGCGTAAACTTGGAATCGCTGGGCAATGTTCTTCAGTTTTGGCCGCCCTAAGGACACGACTGTCCCCAAAGCGACTTTCTTGGCCACGTCTCGATACACTACGTCCGAGAGGCAAACTGTGTCCGGCTCGGCCAGCGTTTGCAGACGTGAGGCGATATTCACGCCGTCGCCAAACACGTCTCCGTCCCGCTGTACAATGTCACCGGAGTGGATACCGATACGGACGTGAATCTGCTCGGTGCTGTCCTTGCCCGCATTATGGGTACGGAATTGGTCTTGAATACGTTGCGCGCACTGCACGGCGTGGACGACGGAGGGAAAGTCCACCAAGAAGGCATCACCGACAGTTTTAATGACCACGCCATGATGCGCAGTCACAGCCTGCTGAATCGCCTGATTATGAACGTCAAGCAGCCGCAGCATGCGGGCTTCGTCAGCCCCCATCTGGCGGCTGAAGCCCACGATGTCGGTGAACATGATGGCCGCCAGCTTGCGCGTCTCGGTCTGCACCACCGAGTCCCCTCCTTGTGAGGGCGATTATGCTACGGGCTCTATAAGGCTGTCAAACGGTGCCAGACGGGACGGGTGAAGTTACCCTAATGTCCCTGCTCCTCTACCTCTGCCAGCCGCCGCTCGAGGAACCGCCGCTCTGCAGCGTTCGTCACGAGCGCTAAAGCATGCTTGTAGGCTGCTGCCGCTTCCGTCCAGCGCCCTAACCGGCGCAGCAGGTCGGCCCGCGCCGCAGGCAGGAGGTGATAGTTATGCAACTCTCCCCGCGCCTCGATCTCGTCGATGAGGCGCAGTCCGTGCTCGGGACCGTCGGCCATGGCGACAGCCACCGCCCGGTTAAGGTCGACCACAGGAGATGGCTGGATACGGAGAAGCAGGTCGTAAAACTGCGCGATCTGGCGCCAGTCAGTATCTTCGGCACGCTCCGCCCGCGCGTGCAAACCAGCAATCGCAGCCTGTAGCGCGTATTCACTTGCGTCTCCGGTACGGAGCGCCTCTTGCAAAAGTGTAAGCCCCTCGTGGATCTGTGCGCGGTTCCACCGGCGGCGGTCCTGTTCTTCGAGCAAAACGATCCCCCCATCTGCGTTGAGACGAGCGTCGCGCCGGGAATCGTGCAGTAACATCAGAGCAAGAAGCGCGCGTGCCTCGGGACTGGCGGGCAGCAACTCACAAAGCAATCGTCCCAGCCGGATCGCCTCGGCACACAGCTCGTGACGCACCAGCGTATCGCCCAAGGTCGCCGCGTACCCTTCGTTGAAAACCAGGTACACCGTCCGCAGCACGCCATCCAGACGTTCCGGCAGAAGATCGTCGGGCGGGATCTGGTAGGGAATCCCGGCAGTGCGGATCTTCTGTTTGGCGCGCACCAGACGCTGCGCCATCGTCGCGACCGGTACGAGGAAGGCCCGTGCGATTTCCTCGGTAGACAGTCCGCCGAGGGTGCGCAGCGTCAGCGCGATCTGCGCCTCGATAGCCAGCGCCGGGTGACAGCAAGTGAAGATCAGACGTAAGCGGTCGTCTGCGACCGTACTATCGGGCGGATCTGGCGCCGTCATCTGTTCCTCCAGAACGACGAGTCGCTCCAGTTCCTTCTGCTTCTCCTGGAAACGGATGCGCCGGCGCAGACGGTCTACGGCCTTGTGCCGTGCTGTGCTGACCAGCCACGCCCGTGGGTTCGCCGGGATTCCCTCCGCGGGCCACTGCTCCAGTGCCGCGACGAAGGCTTCCTGCACGACCTCCTCGGCAAGATCGAAGTCACCAAGGAGGCGGATCAGTGTGGCAAGGATCCGCCCCGACTCTTCACGATAGAGACGCTCGATGTTCATACGACCGCCTTGTGGAAAGAAGAGTACCACAGCGGACGGTCGAGGACATGACCTTTATTTCTGGTACACCATGACGGGCCGTATCTCGATTGACCCATGGCGAGCCGAAGGAATGCGGGCAGCGATGGAGGTGGCCTCATCCAGGTCTTTCGCCTCAACTAGGTAGTAGCCGCCGAGTTGCTCGCGGGTCTCGGCGAACGGGCCGTCGGTCGTGACGGTCTTCCCATTGCGCACCCGAACCGTGGTGGCGGTGGAGACTGGCTGAAGCGCATCGCCAGCCCGGTGGTGGCCACTCTTCATGATGCCCTGCGTGAACGCCATGTACTCCTGGAAGATCGCGCCTTTGTCCTTTTCGCTCATGGTGTTCCAGTCGGCCTCTCGCTCATAGATCAGCAGCAAATATTGCATGTCTCGACCTCCTTGTGGATTTACTCTTTAGTCGAACGAGAGATTCCTAAATCGACACTTCCGGGCATTTTTTCCGAAAGATTCATCTCTTTGACAGATCTCGTGCGTCGATGTAACTGGTAGCAACAAATGGAACTCGACGTGGTCATTCTTACAGGCAAAACGTGGGTCGTTGAGGGCGCACTGTCGAGTGAGGCGATCGTCTCGGGCGCTGCTCAAGGGACGCTCGGCGCGGCGGGCGCTTTTTTGCTCGCAACCAGCTCGATGGGAGACGGGGAAGTGGCAGCCCGGGCGGTCACGGCGCTCCAGGATGCCGGCCTGATCGGTGTCATCGCTCCAGCCTTTGCTTGGCCATTTTTCCGTATCTGCCTCAACCTGGGGTTGCCTCCACTGACCCTGTGGGAAGCGGGAGAGATCCGCCGCGGGGACCGCCTGCGTGTGGATCTTAACGGGCAGGTGGTCAAGAACCTGAGTTCCGGCACCCGCTATCCCATCCGCAATCTGTCCGACCTCTACGGGGCAATTCTCGCTTGTGGCGGGATGGCGGGGTATATCCGGGCACTACGAGCCGAGCGCTAGTTGTTTGGGCTGACGGCTGACGGCTGACTGCTTACTGGCTGAGTTCCATCACCACTTGCCCGATGGGCACGAAGCTCTCCAACTTGAGTGGAGTGTGGGTGGCGTCGGTGGCAACCCAGAGCGTGGTCTCATTGGGAAGCAGGTTCTTTTGTGGCGCGTCATCAAGAGAGAAAATCATCGGGTGGAGCCGTAGCGCGAGACGCGTTCCGCTGGTGAGCTGAACGTTTTCTTTCCCGATGACCTGCGCGGTGATTCGATACCGTTCCTTGCCAGTGAAAACCTCGATCTGAAACGGTTTCCCGGGAGTCAGTTCGGTGTTGCGAAACAGATAGAGGGCCGTGGACGGATCGTAAACATCTGTGGCGGGCACACTGCGTTCTGTGACCTTGTCTTTCTTTTTGACACTCCCCTGCAGGGTCTTAGTTTTCGCATCGTAGCGTACCTCTAGTTCTCGCGGACGGTCATTGTCGGTGTATGCCACGTGAAAGAGGACTGGGGTCAAGCCATTCGCGGTGAACATCCCCTCGGCTGTGCCACGCAGTCGGTAGAGATAGTCGATCAGTTCGTTGGTTCGTGCCTGGCCGGTAACACGGTAGACCTCGCGCCCATCTTGCTGCTCTTTGCGCAGGTGGATCTTAACATCACCGGCGGGAAGCTCATTGAGTAGAGCTGTATAGGACAGGGTTTCTTCCCGCGCGAAGATGGCTGAGGCGACATGAGGTTGTGATGGCGCCGGGATAGCTGCTGCCGGGCGAGGCGGGCGTTTGTCCGCCGCCCAAACGGGAAAGCCGAGGAGGATCAACGCGGCAATACTTAAACTCAAGATAACGGAACGCAGTACCTCAGACATGGTGGCAACTATACTGACGATTCACTGCGAGGGATAGAGAGGAAAAAAACAGGGCAGGCTTGCGAGCCTGCCCTGCGGAAGGAGGATGAGGACTGTAGCGTTACTTGGTCGGGTGAGTGGTGGCAGGCGCCTCGTTGGGCTTCTGCTCGGTTTTCTTTTCCTTCGAGTCCGGGGTTGCGGTCACTGCGGTCTCTTTCTTGTCGGTCTTCTCAGTCACCGCTGGACTGCCCTGGGCCACTTTCTGAGAAGGAGCAGTCTCGACCTTGCTGGGCGAGGTTTTGCTCTTACTGTTCATCGCCACAGGCTGTTTTGCCGACTCGACATTGGCCACTGGCTTGGCTTCGGCTGGTGCCGTGCTGGCGGCAGGCTTGCTCTCCACTGACGGGGCCGGCTTGTCTGAGTTCATGTTCTCGTGGGCGAGGCTCAGGGAGGTCATCCCGGCGAACATCAGGGCGGCGGTCAACATCACTGTGCGTTTCATCGAACTTTCTCCTTGGCTGCGGGCCGAGGCGCTGTGGCCGTCGGCGGGTGAGGGGTTATGGTTGCTTTGTTCCTTGCCTTGGGGAATTCCCTTTTTTGGGCGCCTTCTGTGAGATAGAAACACGGGCTCGGCAGAGAAGTTGCGCTGGGGTCACAGGAGGCGGTAACATAGGCTGACAACGGAGACGACACCCATGCGACGCATCCGCGATCTACGCAAATACGGTCTGCCTGATACCCTGCTGGACATCTGGACGCAGCAGCAAGGCGAGTTCCTGCTCCCGGTGCAGGAGGTCGCGGTCCAACGCTATAGCCTGTTCGAGGGGCGCAGCTTGGTCATTTCCTCTCCCACCTCATCGGGCAAAACTTTCGTCGGGGAAATGGCCGCCATGCGCGCCACGTTCGCCGGCAAGCGCGTGCTCTATCTGACGCCCTTGCGCGCCCTGGCCGAGGAGAAGTATCAGACGTTTCTCTCCCGTTACGGAGCGTATGGGGTCAAGGTCGTGGTGGCGACCCGTGACCGGCGCGAGTTCGATCGCGACATCGAGCAGGGCGATTTCCACCTGGCCGTATTGGTGTACGAAAAACTTGCTCAACTGCTGGTGCGCCATCCGCACCTGCTGCGCGGTGTAGCCCTCGTCGTCGTCGATGAATTACAGATGCTCGGCGATCCCGAGCGCGGGCCGGGCCTCGAACTCTCGCTCGCCAAACTGCTGGCCTCTGAACCACGCCCGCAGTTACTCGGCCTGTCCGCGGTCTTACGCGAGGCCCAACAGGTGGCCGACTGGTTAGCAGCGGATCTGCTCTTGCAAGAGGATCGGCCGGTGGAACTCTACCGTGGCGTGTTGCTGGGAGAGCGGTTCCGTTACAAGGCCTACAACAGTGGCGAAGAAGGCGAAGAACGCTTGGCCGCCGTGGACTCGGAAAACCCGCGCGAGATTCTTTTTGCCAATGTGAAACATCTGGTCGAAAAGGGCGAACAGGTGTTGGTCTTCCTCAAAGGCAAGCGTGATACCGTGCAATGCGCCGCGGCGCTGGCTGAGATGCTCGCGTTGCCTCCGGCGCAGGCTGCGCTGACAGCCCTGGAGCCTCTGGAAGAAACCGCGCTCAAAGCACAACTGCGGACCGCGTTTGCCGGCGGGGTGGCGTTTCACCATGCCGACCTGACTCCGGATGAACGCGCTCTGGTCGAGACTCACTACCGCGGCGGCGGCCTGCGGGTAATCGCCTGCACCACCACTCTGGCGTTCGGGGTGAATCTCCCAGCAACGACAGTATTCATCGAAGCGGTGAAATGGGACACCGACAAACGCACCGGCGCCGCCATCGAAGTGCCGATTGCTTGGGCCGAATACGAGAACATTTCCGGTCGGGCGGGCCGGTTCGGTTTTCACGTCGAGTTTGGTCGTTCGATTCTGATTGCCACGAACCAGTTCCAGGCCGACCTGCTGTGGCGCAGCTATGTTATGGGCGAGCAGGAGCAATTTTCCCCGGCGCCTGGGCAAGGGGGGCTCGCCGACCGCGTGCTCAACTTGATCGCTTCCAAAGTGTGTATCAGCAAAGATGAGCTGCAGGCGTTCTTCGGCCTGACGTATCTCGGCTTTCACCAGCGGGATCGAGGCACGACCTTCGTGGCCGAGATAGAGAAGACTCTCGACGCACTCGGAAACGCGCAACTGGTGATGAGAGGTGAGGACGGTCGCTTGGAAGCCACGACCCTGGGAGAGGTGGCGGCGCGCAAAGGCATTCGCGCGGCTACCGCGGTCAAGTTGGCGCGGTTCTTTGCGGCGGCTCGGGGACGCGCGGTGCCGGAACTCGAACTCTTCTACTTGCTCAGTCTGACCGACGAAGGCAAGAAGGTGCATCTGCCACTGTCCGTTGCCGAGCACCGCGGTCGAATCTATGAGAGCAAGATCAGCGAGCACGTGCATGAGCGCGGCGAGGAACCCGGAGAAGAACTCGGTCGCTTGCTGAATGCCCGCATGCTGCCGACTACTCAGGAGGCGCGTTCGGCGAAACTGGCGCTCTTGTTGATCGGATGGACCAAAGGGGAGAATCTTTCGGGCTTGGAAAACCACTACCAATGTTACGCTGGGACGATTATGACCCTCACCGATGAGGTGAGCTGGTTAGTTGATGCCGCCGCCGAAGTGGCCGAGGTGATGGGTTGGACCCCAGCCAAGCAGCTTGGTGAATTAGCCGAGTGCATGCGGCTTGGCGTGGAC
>JBGPOI010000208.1:0-7888 GCA_041487975.1 Binatia bacterium
AAGTGCGGGGCATCCTGGAATGCTGCGGTATCCGCCGCCAGCACGATGTCACACAGAACGGCGATCTCGGCATGGACCAAAGCTGGACCGTTGACCGCAGCGATCATCGGCACCTCGATGTCCAACAAGTTCATTAGCAGCCGTTTCCCCTCCCAATAGATCTTGTCCCAGCCCTGAGGCGTACCGAGCGCGCCAAAGCTGCGGAAATCGACCTCGGCGCAGAAAACGTCGCCGGTGCCGGTCAAGATGACAACCTTATTGTCAGGATCGGCACCGATGTCGGTAAAGGCATAGGCGAACTCGCGATGGGCGCTTTCATTCCACTGCAACGATCCGCCTTTGGTGTGAAAGGTCACTTCCAGGATGCCGTTGCGGCGTTGCATACGGATGTCCTGGTATTTGGTTGCATATTCTTCAAAGCGAGCCATAGTAGTCCTCCCTGTCGTGTGCAAGATGTGAGAAAATTCTCTCTGTCTCCGCGTTGGCCACTGCTATGACAAGTTCTCGATCGCCACCGGTTCGACCGGCTCGGCGAGGGTGAAGCCAAAGACCCGTGAATAGAAGTAGAGTTCTCCGTCCAAGGCTCGCTTGATGTTCTCGGCCCGGCGAAAACCGTGCTGCTCGCCGGCAAACGGCACGTAGGCCACCGGCAATCCTTTCGCACGCAGCGCCGCAACCATCATCTCGGCCTGATTGGGGGGGACGACTTTATCCTCCAATCCCTGGAAAACGATTAGCGGGCAGGAGAGGCGATCGGTAAAATGAATCGGTGAACGCTCGTGATAGAGGTCACGCCGCTCTGGGTACGGGCCGACCAGACTCTCTTCGTAACGGGACTCGAACTTGTGGGTGTCCCGCGCCAAGGCTTCGAGGTCGCTGATGCCATAGTGGCTGGCGCCAGCCTTGAAGAGATCACGAAAAGTGAGTGCGCACAGCGTGGTGTAGCCGCCGGCGCTGCCACCGGTGATGGCGAGCCGCTTACCGTCCACCTCGCCTCGCTCAACCAGGAAGCGGGCGCCGTTCACGCAGTCGTCCACGTCCACGACTCCCCACTGGCCTTTGAGCCGCTCGCGGTAGGCGCGGCTATAGCCGCTGCTGCCGCCATAGTTCACGTCGAGGACGGCGATGCCACGGCTGGTCCAGTACTGAATCCCTAGGTTGAGCGTGCTGGACGCAGCCGCGGTCGGCCCACCATGGCTCTTGACCAGCAACGGTGGCCGCTCGCCGGAAGGAGCATTATAGTCACGATTCCGTGGCGCATAGAAGAGGGCGTGCGCGCTGAGCCCATGCTCGGTGGGAAACTCGATCGCCTGCGGGACCGACAAATACCCGGGGTCGAATGCTAGCGTGCTGGAGCGGCGCAGCACCTCGAAACGTCGCGTGGCGGGGTCGAACCGGACAATCGCCGCCGACTCTGTAGCTGAGCCGGCGCCGCAGACCACCTGCCCCACGGCTGCACGCACCTCCCAGATCTCGGTGTACGGGGTCTCGATGAGATCAAGCTTCCGCGTCTCCGTATCGAGGCTGGCCAGGCGCCAAGTTCCCTGCTCGGTGTATGTACAAATGATGCGACCGGCCGCGGTGAACGCATAGGTGGACATGCCGAAGACCCACTGTGGCCGGCCAAACTCGGCCGCCCTCGGACATAGCGGCTCGCTGCGCCCTTCGCGCCAGCGGTAGAGGTTCCACCAGCCGGTGCGGTCGGAAACAAAATGCAGAATGCCGCCCGGCGACCACTCCGGCTGGAAGATGGATTCACTTACACCTCCAGCTACACGCTCAGTGCGACTCAGCGAGCCATCGGGCTGGCACTCGCCTACCCACAGTTCAGTCCCATCCCACGGCATGTTGGGATGGTTCCAGGCGAGCCAAGCCAGGCGCGAGCCATCGGGACTGAGACGTGGCGACGAGTAGAAGTCACTGCCTGAGACCAAGACCCGGCCGTCACCCTCTACAAGATCGAGGCTCACCAACGTGTTGACGGCTTCACGCCCCGCCACCGTGTGATCTTCGCGTACACACATGATCCGGTCGCGACGGCGGTCCACCACGCCATCGGCATAGCGGAGGGCCGCGGCAGGCGTGAGCGGTTGTGGCGCGGCAGCGCCGACTTGACGATAGAGGCGCTGGTCAACGAAGTGGGTAAAATAGCTCGCCCCGTCGCTGACCGTGAAAGCGCCGCCACCATACTCGTGGACGCGCGTGCGCACGTTGAACGGCGCGGGCGTCACCTCGCTGGTGCGCCCATCCGGCGTCCGCCGCACGACGACGTTACGCCCACCTTCAGCCGGACGCATCTCGTTCCAGTAGATATCCTCACCGTCGAGGGCGATTTGTCCCAACCCGACCGTTCCCGCGACGATCAGGTCAGAGGTAATCGGCGATTGCCACGAGCCATAAGGCGCTACCTGGGGGGCAGCCATGTTGTTCTTTACTCCCCGCCGATAGCGGCCAGGCCCGCCCGGGCGCATTCAACGTCCTGTTCCTCGGTTCCGCCACTGGCGCCCACACCGCCCAGTAACTCTCCCTTGATGATCAAGGGCAACCCACCGCCGGCGAGCAATAACGGTCGGCCAGCCAGACCAACAATGCTATTGACCAACAGCGGCCGCGTCTGGGCCAGTTCGGCAACCTCGGCCGAAGTGCGCTGGAACGTAGCGGCGGTGAACGCCTTGCTCGGCGCTACTCCCGCAGTCAGCCACCGCGCTCCGTCCATACGCGCCAGCGCGACCAGATTACCGCCAGTATCAACGACCGCAAGGCTCATGGCCCAGCCCTGCTGTTGGGCTTTGGCTTTGGCCGCGGTAATGAAACGCTCTGCCAGTTCTAAGGTCAGTGTCATGGGATTTTCCTCCTTTTGGTTTTTTGCTTCCCACTCCGACAAGCAGACGTTAGCGCTTATGCCGTATGGGAGTCAAGGAAAAGACGACGAGGCTGTAGTAGCCTCAGCCCTTCTCCTCGTTTTCGCCGTGATTGCGCGGGCGCCTGAGCGTTAGTAGGACGAAGCGGAACGGGAGTCCCTACTATTAAATAGCCTAATTAAGAAGAACAATTAAATTCACGTTCCTTTATGTTGCTCAGCCCTGCTCCCTCTGGTAGGCTCATTGCCAACAAGAGCAACGACATGTGAGCGGCGCACGCTCCCCCACGTTAGGCAGCTCACACGTCCCCTCAGTTCACCGCCAGGTCCTCCCCAACCAGGCGGTGTTCCAGGGCCCGCAGGTTTCCCCTCCTTTACCCTGCGGGCCCTTTTCTTTTGGCCACCCACCATCCTCGGCGGGTATGCTCTGGACAATCCAGTCAGACAGACAATAATCGTGTCCATGACTGCGCCTGTTGCCATTCCTGAAGAAGTCGAAGCCAAGTTATTAGCCCCACGGCTGGCGCTCCTCAGCGCCATCGCCCGACTCAAGGATCTCGGGCCCTACCGCCTCCGGCCGCGGCAGACTGTGCGGCTCCATACCAGGTATCTCGACACGGCTGAGTTCACTCTGGCTCGTCACGGAGTAGCCTTACGCTTGCGTCGCAACCGCACCCGCTGGGAAGCCTCGATCAAATGGAGCGGCCGGGAAGACGGCATGGTCCACACACGACCGGAATTGACCGTCCGGCTGCCACGACCGCCTTCCTTCCCGTTCACGATCCTTCCTGGTCCACTTGTCACCCAACTCTCCGTCCTGGTTGCGGGACAACCCCTCAATCCTATTCTCATTTCCGACGTGCACCGCCAACGCCGCGCCGTGCAAGTGAGCAAGCAGGGCAAAGCCGCGACGTTCGCAGAACTTGCACTCGACCACGTGCGCCTCAGCGCTCCCGGGTCGCGCCGCCTCACCGACACTTATTGCGAGATCGAGATCGAACTGGAAGCGGGCGGCACCACGCCGGATCTGCTCGCTTTCGCCGACTTGCTCCGCGTGCGTTTCGCCCTCACGCCGACAGAAGGGAGCAAATTCAGCCGCGGACTCGCGCTGCTCTATGGTCCCGGCTTCCTGGGCGCTCAACCGCGAGCGGCAAGGATTCAATGACTCAATCTTCTCGGCATCTGATAGCTGAAGGGTGACTCGCATGCTAAGGAGCAGAGCGTATGCGTCAACAGCGGCTCTGGATGGCGAGCGGGATTGTGCCGGTTCTGTTCCTCCTGCTTTTTGTCTTTTCCACTTCTCCGACACAGACTCGTAAGATGCTCGGCCACGGCGTGGCGAGCGGCGATGTGACTGACACCGCAGCGGTAATCTGGGCGCGTGCCGATAAGGACGCCGCACTGGTGGTCGAGTATGCAACCACACCGGTGTTCAGCGACGCCCAGAGCGGTGGCACGATGCCAGTTTCTGCCGTGACAGACTTCACCGGCACGGTCCTCTTGACCGGCTTGCAGCCCGCTGCCCGGTATTACTATCGAGTTCATCCGCAAGGAGCGGAAGTCTCAGAAAGTGAGACAGGCTCCTTTGTCACTGCGCCAGCGCCGGATCAACCCCACGACGTCACTTTTCTCTGGAGCGGAGATCTGGGCGGGCAAGGATTTTGTCGGCAGCCCGAGTACACACTCTTCAGGCCAATGAAGAGTGTGGGTGCGGATTTCTTCATCTTTGAGGGGGATACGATCTATGCTGACTCCCCGTGTACGTCCCCACCGAACGCGCCCGGTGCTGATTTCAGAGCTGCGACGCAGGAGGAATTCTGGGCCAAGTATAAGTATCAGCGCGAAGATCGACTGCTACGGGAGTTCCTGGCAGTGACACCGGTCTATGCCATATGGGACGATCATGAGGTCAAGAACGACTTCGCCGGTCCGACCGAACCGCTCACGCCACTGGGACTGCGGGCTTTTCTCGATTACTTCCCGATCCGGCGAGCAGCCGAGGAACCGCAGCGCCTATACCGTTCGTTTCGTTGGGGGCAATCTTTGGAACTGTTTATCCTCGACACCCGGCAGTACCGCAGCCCCAATCGCCAAGCCGACGGCCCGGACAAGACCATGCTCGGTCCGGCGCAACTGCGCTGGCTGCTTGACCACCTGGCGGCCTCGACCGCGAGCTGGCAGATCATCGTTTCCAGCGTGCCACTTTCGGCTCACACCGGCAGTCTGTTCACAGGGAATGACAGTTGGGGGAGGGGAGAATTCTCTAGCGGCTTTGACACGGAACTTGGCAAGATCGTCGCCACTTTCCAAGATCGTCACTTACGCAACGTAGTGTGGCTCTCGACCGACATCCACGTCGCGCGCATCCTCTCCTATGATCCGCACCAGGACGGCGTGACCGATTTCCACGAGTTCATCAGCGGCCCACTGAGCGCCGTCACCGGCAACTTCGACCCCCTCGATCAGACCTTTCATCCCAGCATTCTCTACGAGGAGAACAAGTTCTTTAACTTCGGCGTGGTGAAGATCGACGGCAAGAGTAGCGCGCTCAGTGTGGAGATCCGCGATCAAGAAGGGAAGGTTCACTACACGCTGACGCTGCAGGCGCGGTAAGACCCTCACCCTAGCCCTCTCCCAGAGGGAGAGGGAACTTTTTGCTCTCTCTCCTGCGTCAGCGGGAGAGAGGCGGGGTGAGGGTTACACCGTAAAAATATGCACCGTCGCGGCGGCGTTTTCGCCACGGATCACCCCACCGCCATTTTCAGTGAGGCCAACCCGCGCGCCGGAAACCTGACGTTTCCCGGCCTCGCCGCGTAATTGCCAGAAAATCTCGGCGATCTGCGCGATACCGGTAGCGCCGACCGGATGGCCTTTAGCGAGGAGTCCGCCACTGGGATTGACCGGCACGCGACCGCCGAGCGCGGTCACGCCGTCAGCGATCAGCCTGCCGCCTTCGCCGGCGCGGCACAGCTCGAGGTCCTCATAGACCAGCAACTCAGCCGGAGCGGTGGCGTCATGCACTTCGACAACCTGAAGTTCTTGCGGACCGATCCCGGCCATAGTATAGGCTTTCCGCGCCACCTTGGTGACGATGCCCGGCGCATCCGGGCTGTGATCTTCGCTTGATCCCAAGATCGAGGCACGGACGAAGACCGGTTTCGTCGTCAACTGTCGCGCCTTCTCCGCCGTCGTCACCAGTACCGCCGCAGCACCGTCGCCGATCGGCGAACACATCATACGGGTCAAAGGTTCAGCGATCATCGGCGCAGCCAGCACTTCTGCAACCGTGCGCGGGGTTTGATATTGCGCGTGGGGATTCAGGCTGCCGTTAGTATGGTTCTTGGCGGCGATGCGGGCGAACTGCTCACAAGTTGTGCCGTAGCGCGCCATGTGCTGGCGGGCAATATTGGCATAGTAGTCCATGAACACACTGCGCGACTCGCCAGCGCCAGCGCTTTGCTCGCCACTCATCTGCCGGGCAAACTCGTCAGCCAGTTCGACGTCGATGCCGCTGCCGATAGCCTGAAAGGTGCGCTTCTTGTCGGAGTGGAAGAGTTTTTCCATACCCACGGCGAGGACCACGTCGTACATCCCCGAAGCCACGTACAGCCAGGCAAGGTGAAAGGCGGTCGAAGCACTGGCACAGGCATTCTCAGTATTGATGACCGGAATACCGCCGATGCCCATTTCACGCAGGACCACCTGCCCGCGGATACATTCCTGGCCGGTGATGAGTCCGGCCACCGCATTGCCCACGGCTGCGGCTTCAATAGCGTCTTTCTCAATCCCAGCGGAGCGCAGCGCGCCCTCCACGGCCTCACGGGCGAGATCTTTCATGCTCCGGTCTATATGCTTGCCAAAGCGGGTCATCCCCGCGCCAACTACCGCGACCTGTCGCATACTGGCCTCCTCGTGCGTGCGTGATAGGGTAGGAAGTCTAGCAGGTAGAAAGAGAGACAGAAAGGAGACCGACAATGGAAGACGCTCTGGCAATCCTGGGACAATGGATCGGGCTAGTAAAGGCGGCGAAGTTCGCCATCGCCGAGGTGACGCGTGACTGCGAGGAGCAGGTGGCCGCGGGCATCGTCACCATGGAAGAAGACTTTCGCGAGGCGGTGGATGCGGTGTTCGAGGCACTGAGCACTCTCCAGGTGCGTCTGGAAGAGCAAGAAGAGGCGCTGGAAGAAGAACTCGACGAGGAAGAAGAATCCTAGACGTAGCCCCGCCGCAGTGGCGCGCGACGTCGATGGGCGTGTACCGCCTGGGGCGGGACTCGGGGTACGCAATCGGCGCGCTCTTGTCCGGCATCGTCGCCGATCTGCTCGGCATGCGGGCGGCAATTCATCCGGGAGCTGCTTTGACACTCAGTTCTGGGTTGGTAGTCGCCGTGGTCATGCACGAAACTCATCAGCGGTAAAGTAGAAGGCAGCGACGGAAGGCTGCTCCACTATCCCCGAGCAGATTTCTCATCGCCCAGCGTAGAATTGTGCTTACCTTATATTGACTGAATAATTCATTCATTTATAATTCACCCATGCCTCGCACTCGCCCGGCCGACCGCTTCGATCAACTCCTCACTTGTGCCGCCAAGGTCTTCACCGCCCGTGGCTACCGCCGCACGCAAATGGCGGACATCGCCCAAGAGATGGGGGTCTCGCCAGGGACACTCTACAACTATGTGGAAAGCAAAGAGGCGTTGTTTCACCTTTTGATTGATCGCGGCTTCCAGACGGAGCCGCCTGAACCTCCTGCCGCGCTCCCGCTGCCGACGCCACCTGCCGGTGCCACGCTACAACGACTGCGTGAACGGCTCGCGGCCGACGTCGTTCTCCCGCGCCTCGATGCGGCCCTCGCCCGCCAACGGGTGACGGACGCGCGGACCGAACTCACTGGCATCGTGCGGGAGTTGTACGCCCTGGTCGCGCGCAACCGTCAAGCCAGCGCATTGATCGAGCGTTCTGCCCTCGACCTGCCCGAATTGGCCGCCTTGTGGTTCGGAGAGATGCGCCGCGGGATTCTCGAACGCCT
>JBGPOI010000209.1:0-7877 GCA_041487975.1 Binatia bacterium
GCTCCATCTAAGGGCCTCTGCCCCGCTGTGCCGGACATAAAGACGATCGACCCGCTGCCGTTCATCTTCAGTGCACCGTACTTCGCGGCGTACAGCGCCCCCCAGAAGCGCGTATCCATAGCAGGCCGCAGTGTCGCACTGTCTGGCGCCAGCCGCGAGTCTTTGACCAGTGTACCGGCAGTGATGAACAAATGATCGAGATGATGCAGCTCCTGGAAAAAAGTTCGTGTTCCAGTCTCATCGGCAACATCCAGGACAACTGTGCGTACTGTGCCTCCGAGATCAGCGCGTGCCGTCTGCAGTCGTTGCGCGGAACGTCCGGTGATGAGCACTTGTGCCCCTTCGGCTCGCGCCGCTTTTGCCGTGGCAAGACCGATGCCGGAACTGCCACCCAAAATGACGACGGTTGCATTTTTGAGAGACATGCTTACTCCTCCGTTACCTGAACCGTGCTAGGTTGGGCTTCGCCCGCTCAGCCCAACCTACGAAGCTCACTCAGCGTGCTGGTTCCGCAAGCGGGATAACGGCCGTCAGCACTGGTTCAGGCCCCACGACCCGCGTGGTGTGCCCCTGCCCAGCGGTATCTTCCACCAACCGGGCATCCCCTGGCCCAAAACGACGTACGGTGCCGTCCCCCAGACCGATGTCGAGTTGGCCCGCCAGAATAATGACGTACTGCCGGCGCGGCGCCGGATGCCAGTCGATGAACGTGCCCACCGGCAACTGCCCAAACACAATGTGCGCCGTCGTCTGCGGTGTTGTCAGGGCTGGATGTGAGTTCAACGCCTGGTCTTCTATATGCGACTGCCCATCACTCCCTGTATAGAGGCGAAAAATGCCCATGTTCTTCCTCCTTTCATCTCGGAATAATAGGAAGTACGAGGTGCGACGGCCGTAACTCGTCGTGAAAGACGCGCTGCAACGCCGGCTCGAGCCGGCTGGCCTCGCCACTGCGCTCTCCGGTCTGGGGATTACGATCAAAGCGCGGGAAGTTGGAACTGGCGATCTCGACGCGGATACGATGCCCGGCTTTGAAGACGTTGCTGGTCGCCCACACATCTATCGTGTACTGGTAGACTTCCCCGGACTGCAACAATGTCCCCCGCGCCTTCGACTCCCGGTAGCGACCGCGGATGATACCATCCGTCAGGTTGCGGGCGTAGCCATCCGCGTGGACGTCCACCAGCTTCGCGGTAAAGTCGGTATCCACCGCGCTGGTGGCGGCATAGAGCGTGACCACGACGGGGCCAGTCACCTCAATGTCGTGTGCCAACACCGGGGTGGTGTACACCAGCACGTCTGCCCGCTCCTCGGTGGGCCGCTGGTCAAACGCGCCCCCTGGGACTGCCGCCGGCCAGCAACAGAGGCCGCCGCCTCTGGTTGGTACTGGATTCCGCGGGTCGGCCACATACACATCCGCCGGCTCACTGCGGGGCGGTTCAGGGCTGAGGAGTCCATCGCCCCGCAGTCCATTAGCGTTGCCGCCACTATGGAGGTAGTACTTGGTATAGTTGGTGCGCGCCAGCGGCCATTCGTTCTCAGCGCGCCAGCGGTTTTCCCCCATCACGAAGAGGCGGACTGGTGGCTCTTCGAGCAGACCGTTTGCTTTCCCCTTCAGCCAATAGTCAAACCACTTGAGATGCAAGCCGTCTAAGTCAACTGAGAGAGCCGTGGTGGAGAGGCCATAGTTCACCTCTCCCACTACGTTGTTGAGAGGTAACGTGTGATACCAGGGTCCAATGATGAGTTTCTGCCCTTGTCTGGCCTCAGGAGTGGCGCCGCGTTCGCGCATCCCTTGATAGTTGCGGATCGTCCCGCCCAGAAAGATGTCGTACCACCCGCCCACATTGCACGCCGGCACAGGAATCGTCGCGTGACGAGACTCAATGTTCCACTGTGCCCAATACTCGTCGTCGTCGGGATGAGCCAGCCAATCATAGAAGTAAGGGGCCGCCTCGCCAAAGAGGGGAAAGTCCTTGAGCGGGAGGTGCCGGAACCAGTGGCACATGTCATCGATCCCCCCAAGCAACTCGCCGAGCCTGTCCCCCAGCTCAGGTTTGGCTTTCGCCAGGCGTATGAACGTCTCCGGCGCCAGGAAGGTCATGGTCCAACTCTCGTTAAACCCCAGAGCAAAGGCGCCGCCCTGATAGGCCCAGCCCTCGTGATAGTGAGATGCGGTGATGAGGGGAAAGATCGCCTGCAAATGCGGAGGACGGCTGATCGCCGCTAGCCACTGCGTGGCGCCCACGTAGGACGCGCCATACATGCCCACATTTCCGTTGGACCATGGCTGCACGGCACACCACTCAACCGTGTCGTAGCCATCAACAATGTCATCGCGAAAGACGTAAAAGGCACCTTCCGAAGCGTACCGTCCGCGGGTATCTTGAATCACCACGGCATAGCCTTCACTGGCAG
Organism: Binatia bacterium; assembly: GCA_041487975.1. Taxonomy (GTDB): domain Bacteria; phylum Desulfobacterota; class Binatia; order Bin18; family Bin18; genus JACQEL01. The sequence goes on from JBGPOI010000209.1 coordinate 2,419, forward strand.
TGCGGATGACATCCAGCATGAGCATAGAGACGGCCGTCAGGTTCTTATTGTAGGGAGTGCGCTGCAGAATGACGGGGTATCGGCCAGGAGCCGCCGGGCGAAACACGTCGGCCCGCAATACCACCCCATCCCGCATCGGCACCGGCACATCTTTTTCAATGACAACAGTGGGCTCGCCCATCGCTTTCCCTCCTTGTTTGGCTCTTCTCTCCTTCCGCGTGGTCAGGACAGAGCCAGGCTCTTTACTGCGCCATATAGCCACCATCGACCGGCAGCGCATGCCCAGTGACAAAGGACGCCGCGTCCGAACAGAGCCACACTGCTGCTTCGGCGATCTCCTCAGGTCTTCCCAAACGGCCGACCGGTTGCGCCGCTATCATCTTCTCGATGATCTGCGGCCGACGGCTGGCGCCGCGCTGGAGCATCGGCGTATCGATCGGCCCCGGACACACCGCATTCACGCGAATGCCCGCCTTGGCATACTCCAAGGCTGCCGTCTTCGTCAGGCCGACGACCCCATGCTTGCTGGCGACATACGCCCCACCGCGCCGCACACCAATCAGTCCAGCGTCAGATGCGGTGTTAACAATGGCGCCACCGCCCTGCTTGAGCATCTGCGGGATTTCGTACTTCATACATAACCATACACCCTTGAGGTTGATGGCTAAGATGCGGTCCCAGTTCTCTTCAGTATCATCAGCAACAGTGAACGATTTTCCAGCAATACCGGCATTATTATGAGCGCAATCCAATCGCCCATAGGTGGAGACAGCGCTGTTGATCAGGGCCTCGACCTCGGCGGCCTTTGAGACATCTGTTTTGACAAAGACGGCCTCGCCACCGGTTTTCTTGATCAGGCTGACCGTCTCTTCGCTGCCCTCGACGACTACGTCAGCAACAACAACCTTCGCGCCTTCTCTAGCAAACGCCAGCGCCGAGGCTCTCCCGATTCCCGAGCCTGCACCGGTCACCAGAGCGACTTTTCCGGTTAACCATCCTGCCATGGAACTCCCTCCTGCTTGTTTTGCCTTTGTTTCCTTCAGACTACAGACACCTTTCCTGTGTCGTTATACTGCCTTTGTCGTGCCGTGCAACACCTGTCCCGGCAGCACGCGCACCTACCCTTGCAGAAGCGGTTTACTCGTTGCGAATATCTCCTATACTAACCGGCAACCTGCTCCACGAGAGCCACATCTGTAATGAGGAGGGGAATCATGTCACCGCAAGTTCTCACTGATGGTTTGCAGTTTCCCGAAGGGCCGGTATGGGCGCCGGACGGGACGCTCTACGTGACCGAGATCGAAGGCGGTCGCATTACGGCAATCGCGCCGAATGGCGTCAAGCGGACGTTTGCCGACACCGGTGGCGCTCCTAATGGCGCGGCGCTCGGCCCTGACGGTTACCTCTACGTGACCAATAACGGGGGCAGAGGGCCCGGCTACATCCAGCGGATCGATGCGCAGGGCAAGGTGGAAAAACTCTACGAGCAGTGGGAGGGACAGCCCTTTCAGGGCCCCAACGATTTGGTCATGGATGCCCACGGCGGTTTCTACTTTACCGATCCCGGGGCGGTGTCGCGTGAGGGAAGCAAATCTGGCCATCTCTACTACGCCCGCAGGGACGGGAGCCAAGTCAAACGGTTGCAGTATTACTTCCTGCTTCCTAACGGCATCGCCCTGACAGCAGACGACTCAACACTGATTGTGCTGGAGTCGCTGACCAGCCGCGTGTGGGCTCTGCCCATTGAGAGTCCTGGGGTTCTAGCCCAAGTGGACGCGGGCGCCCGCGCTGGAGCACCCCGAGCCTGGCCGGTGTCTGCCTTGCTGACCACTGTGCCGCAGCCCGCCGCACCGGACGGCATGTGCGTAGATGCGGCGGGCAACCTCTTGATCTGTGCCCACAACAGCGGCGTGGTGTCCGTCCACGCGCCCGACGGGACTCCGTTGTCGCAGATTGCGGTGGAGGATCGGAGACTAACCAACTGCTGCTTTGGCGGTAATGACTTTCAGACGCTCTATATTACTGAGTCCGGGCTCGGGCGAGTGGTCACGGTCCGCTGGGAACGGTCTGGACTCCAACTCCATGACCGGTGAGCAGTAGGGATGTAGCGTACATTGCAGAGCGTGTGCAGATCAGTTAGATGAAGACTGCGCATAATTCGGACACCGCAATTGTCGAATTTTTTAGCGGGCTTCCTTGCCAGCTTGGGGACTCGATTCCCGCTTTCGCGGAAATGACCACCCCACCGTCGTGCCCGCGGAGGCGGGCACCCAGGAAAATATCGGGCTCGGAATTGCGCGCAAGCTTCAGATATATAGGGCAAGTTAGGCAGTCTGACACCATGCCCGTGACACTACACCTTGAAAGATACGGAATGAAGGGATACTCGATTTCCTAAGGGAAGCCCCGTTAGTTTGTTAAGGACTTGAATGCTCATTTACCTTGATTCCTCCCATCTGGACCAACTGGAGCGTCTTGCTGCTCAGCAGCCAGATGCCGCGGAAAAATTCTTGCAGTGGTGGATGCAGGAAGGCTGCGAACTTGGGCTCTCCCTCCATCACGCTCAAGAGATTGCCCAACTCGCCGATGCGGAGAGCATAAGACGCCGACTGCGAGCAGTCGCAATGTTCCCGATAATTCGCTGTGGATATTTCCTATCACGGTCCGTTCTTAAATATGAAATCCAGACGCAACTGGTTGGGCTCTCTCTCGATAAGGTGCCACAGTATTCTGCTCTGCGCGCTGATTTCTTTCCTCTCTCTACAACCAGAGATTTCAAACAGGCGGTGATCAGTGTGGAGGAACGCTTCAAACATATGCGCCTAGAACTTTCGGCCGGCGCGAAGATGGAGAACATTTTCAAGCGTGACATGGCGGAAGTAAGAGAGGCTATGCGTCAGGCGGGAGTCTCCTGGAACAGTCGGTTTGTGAACACCAACACACAGGAAGCTAGAGAAACTGCTAAAATACTCATGCGAAGGGTATTACAAGCTGGTGGGGAACAGTTGCGTGAGGTCTCCGAACAACTGGTCGATAACTATTTTGATCTCATAGAGCACGGGGACAGCGACCGCGACGCATGGGAGTCCGTCTACGGAATCCGAGAATATCCGATTACTAAGCATATCCCAAATCAGGATCTCGATGACGTCAAACTTTTCTTTTTGCTCGCTCAAGAGCAGGCTCGTTCGGTTAGTCGTTTTTTAGGGCAGACTCCGGGGAAATTTGAGGTGCTCGTGCCGCATCTCAACCCCTATAACTGTCCGGGTTTCAGGCTAAAGCTTGCGGTCACTCGTGCTCGCCAGCGGGCACCAAAGTGCGCTGAGGCTGGTGATGAGGTAGATTCTGATCATCTCATGTTTGCGCCGTATGTCGATTTAGCGTTCGTAGACAAGCGGACCTTTGAATTTCTTAAACAAGAGGCTAGACGTGTCACGCTACTGTTACCCCCCGATGCAAACGCAAGGTTACGTTTGGCCCCAACGCTACAAAAGGTGCGTGAAGAAATTGAGAAAGAACTCCGATCGAGGTAAGTGGAGTCCGCGTAGCGTGCGCTGTGCGCACGACGTGTGATCAAAATCCGCCAAAGTCCTCAAACGATGCATCACTTTCGCCTTCACAGACAGTGTGAATCGTAAACGTTTCCATGAGGCATCTCATTCACTTACGCCGCAGGGCCAGGCAGATCATACGACATCACTATTAGATCACGCATCTGGCCGGCACGGTCAATGACAAAGTTGTGGAGCAGCGCCTCCCTGCGAAAGCCCAAACGTTCAACGGTCGCGATGGCACCCTTTTGGTCAGGGGTCATTTGCGCCACAAGCTTGCTCAACCCCAAGTCTTGCGCAAGAGCAAAGATCTCTCCCGCCAGGCGGTCTTCGGCCGGGCGGTAACCAAAGAGTCAGAGAGGATGCGCAATCACCCAGCGGTACAGCGCCAGTAGGATCGCCGCGATCACGGCTATCTCCATCACGTCACGTAGGACCAGGAAGGGACCGCCGAGCAAGGAAGGGGAAAAACCTGGAACGACGAAATGCGCAGAGTAGGCCCGGCCAAACATGGTGAGCACTTGTACGCCCAGAAGCACGAATCCCCAGAAGATCACCACATGCATCCACCCGCCGGTTGTTCGCCCATCACAAACTTCTTCTGACCAAAGGCATAGACCAGAACTGCCATGAGGCGCTCGCCGATGCGATCAAAGCGGTTGACCGGTTGGGCGGCGAGCAAGAGCCGAAGGCGGCCATAGAGGGTGTACAGAAAGCTCCCTAAAGCAACAAGGACGATAAGGGTGAAGAACACAGAAGACATGGTCCGCCTCCGCTTGCCCTCAGCGCTCACTTCATTTTCGGCGATGCGAAATAGATCTGTTGTGTCCCTACCACGGTTAGCAGCTCGGTTACAACAACGAACTCCTCATGTAAGCTAGGCAAATTTGACACTCTTGCCTGACGAGCATTTGATTCCGTGGTATGTTGAGAAAAAACATTTGAGGGGCAGCCATGACGCTCACACTGCACTTATCCCCAGTAATAGAAGCCCGTCTACGGGCGGTAGCCAAGGAACAAGGCCTCGACCCGGTAGCCGTGGCCGAGCAACTATTGCAAGCCTACCTCCCAGTTGTGGAGCCAGGGTCCCCGGCCAATGGCCTGACTACTCAAGAGCGCGACCCGGCATTTGTCGCCTTGGTGAAAAGCATCCGAGGAAAGTTTGCCCACCTCGCTACGGACTGGGCAACCGACATACTCCACCGGGAACGTCAAACGGATAAAGAACGCGAAGAACGTCGCATCCGAGGCACTCAAGCGTGAATTACGCCCTTGATGCCGGCCCCATGATTGCCTTTCTCGACGATGAACCAGGGGCCGAGGTTGTCGAGCAGGTGCTGACCGAACCAGGGAGCACGTGTTACGCCCACATTTTCAATTTGACGGAGATCTATTACATCTACTTTCGACGTGGTGGGGCGGTCATGGCTGAGGATGCCCTGCAATCATTGATTGACGCTGGCATCGTCATATGTGACGATCACGACATTGCATTCTGGAAGGAAGCTGCCACGTTCAAAGGCACCCATGCCATCGCACTCCCCGACACTTTCTGCTTGGCACTGGCACATCGCATCAAGGGCACGGTCGTCACTACAGATCACAGTGAGTTCGACTCGCTCGTCCCGTTCAACTACTGTCCGATCTTGTTTATTCGATAAACCTTATTTATTGCCGCAACGCGGGCAGCACCTCGGTCGCGAAGCGCTCAAGCGAGCGTAGCGCCTTGGCGGGATCGAGGCCCGGCAGTTGCATGGTCACGATCATCTCCGTCATCTGATTGGACTCGATGATCTCCGACAGCCGCTGCCTGACCTCCTCTGGAGAGCCCAGCACGCAAGTGCGCCTGACCTTATCCGGAACCGGCTGAATCCAGCGTTGCTCGCCGCCGGTGGCGTCCGAGAGCCA
>JBGPOI010000210.1:0-7867 GCA_041487975.1 Binatia bacterium
GTGCCTTGAATTCTTTTACTGTGAGCCCTGTCAAAGCGAGAAACTTCCGATGGTTGTGTTTCACTTCGTCGTAGCCTAGCATTCATATAGCATAACCTTATTTCGGATAACGTCTAATAGCGACGGCCGCACCGGCACCGTGGGTACCGGGATAGCGAACACGACCCTGGGCCGGTTTTTCTTCCAAAGGGAGGGCGAACTCCTCGCCCCGCTGGTGACCAACGTGACCTGTCCGGCCGGCACGCTGGAGTTCCCCCTGCTGCAAACCCATGCCGTGCTCACCAAAGAGACCACGGGGGAGCAGCTCTTCTTGACGTATACGTCGGGCACGAACTGTCTTGATCGCACGACGCTCACGTTCACCGTCGACACGCAAGGCACCTTTACCGGGGGCACGGGCCGGTTTGTCAACGCCGAGGGCCCCTTCGAGGATAACGGCACCGGGACCGTCTTGGTCTTGGATCCCCAAGGACATGCTTTCGGCAACATCACCAGCACCCTCACTGGCACGCTCATCGGGGTGGGGGATGGAGGGGACTAAATCGAATCACATGACATTGGCACAGTATACTGGGCGATCACAAGGATCGCCCCTACAGGCAAACGATCAGAGGACACTTGCAATTGAAAAACGCTGTAAGGCAATAAAACTGAGTGCGACGGCTGCCTGCTAACCACTTCTTCCGTTAAAACGGCCACCAACGTTTCCACAGGCTCGCCTGGGCCACGTCTTGCGCAGCGGCCGCCGGCGCCTTACCCACTTCAGCGCCATCGAACTTGACCACGATCTCACCCACCACTTGACCGGCCTTCACCGGCGCCGACACGCGGTCGGGCACGTCCACTTCGACCTGCACCTTCTTTTCCTCGCCTTTCTTGAGAAAGACGTGCACATCTTTGGTCGCAACCAGGGGAACTCGCTCGGCCACCCCACCCTTGACCGGCGCATCCCGCCCCAAAGCGGCGCCTTCCTTGACCGGCACCAACATGCGGTAGTTGGCAAAGCCCTCGTTGAGAATCCGCGCGGCGCTGGTAAAACAATCGCGCTTGAAGGTTGCGCCCATCACCACGACGATCAGATGCAGATCTCCCCGCTTGGCACTGCCAGTGACACAGAAGCCAGCCTTGTTGTGGAATCCGGTCTTGATGCCATCAGCCCCAGGGAATTGGCGCAACAGGTGGTTGGGATTCACCAGGGTGAACTGACCGTCGCGAAAGGGCTCTTGAATCGTCGCCGCCCACTTGGTCGCCTCCGGGAATTTCATCAACTCTCGTCCCAAGACCGCCAGGTCATACGCGCTCATCTCATCGTCCTTTTGACCTTGCGCCGGCGGTAACCCGTGTACGCTGTAGAAGTGGGTCTCTTTGAGGCCGAGTTGCTCGGCTCTATCGTTCATTAGATCGACAAAGGCGTCAGTGCTGCCAGCCACGTGCTCAGCCAAAGCCGTGGCGGCGTCGTTGGCCGAGTGAATCATCGTCGCTTTCAGCAGGTCCTCGACGGTCATGGACTCTCCTTCTCGGAGATAGATCTGCGAGCCGCCCATCTGCGCGGCCCACCGGGACGCCGTCACCGTATCACTGAGCTTGAGGGCGCCGTCCCGTATCTTCTCCATGACGATCAGGGTGGTCATCATCTTGACCATGGACGCCGGCGGCGACGGGGTATGCGCATCCTTTTCGAACAATACTTTGCCGGTTTCCGCCTCCATCAGGATCGCGTATTTGTACGGGACCGGTTTCTCGCCCTTGGCGCCTTTTGCAGCCGGCACTCGGTCCTCGGCATCCTCGGCTTGCGCCGCTCGCCCCCGGGCGTCTGCCACCCTCACAGTAGGGAATAGCGACAACAACACGAGTCCCATCCACAGCATCTTTGCTCCTGAGCAGTGTCGTAATCTCGACTCCTGACAGGCGCTATTATATTTCATCCACTTAACCTCCTCGCCTTACGCAGTAATTATCAGTGGTCATAATCCGGCAGAGCCGGTAAGCTGTCAAGCCAAAGCCGCGGACTGGATTTTCTTGACAATCCGAGTTGCCGCGCGGATCATAGGGGGCGAAAGGAGATCAGACAATGGCAACCATGACCGCTGGACGTGCCCGCACAGCCCAAAAGCCCACCCGCACCGCGAAGCAGACGGCACCCGTCGCGAAAAAGACGGCTCGCGCTGTCAAAAGGCCTGCCCCCAAGGCCCCGGCGTTAGGGAGAAAGACGATCGACCCAGGCTGGGGGTGGGATGATGGCTTGCCTCTCGCTCAGGCCAGACAGATCGGCAACACGATCTATGTGTCTGGACAGGTGGCCTACAATGCCACGGGTCAGTTGGTCGGCGAAGGCGATATGAAAGCCCAGACCCGTCAGGTATTCGACAATATCACAGCTATACTGACCGCGGCGGGCTCCGGGTTGGAGGACATTATCAAGATCAACACCTATATCACCGACCAGAGTAAGTTCATGGACATGCTTGAGGTGCGGAAAGAAGTTTTCGGCGCCAATCCACCCGCCAGCACGGCGGTAGTGGTAGCGGGTCTGGCGTTCCCTGGCTTGCTCATTGAAGTTGAAGCAATTGCGATAAAAGGGTAAAAAGCTATCAGCTATCAGCAGAACGAAGAACGAACGGGGAACTCTTTTGTCTTGGCTGACCGCTGCCTGCTGACCGCTGCTTATGGAAAGGAGGGAGATTTATGATTCACCCGCGCAAAGTCGGCCATGTCGTCCTGAATGGCCAGGACCTGGAAAAAATGGAGCGTTTCTATACCGAGGTGCTGGGCTTCGAGGTGGTCGCCCGCACTAAACGCCCGCGTGGGGTGTTCTTCTCGCTCGGCGCCCAGCATCATGATCTGGCGGTGCTGCAAGCCCCCGCTGAAACACAGCCACAACGGCCAACTCCGACCGGCCTCCATCACGTCGCCCTCCAGCTTGGCAACCGGGAGGAACTCAAGACCAGCTATCAGGAACTTAAGGCCAAAGGCGTGCCCATCGCCGGCACGGTCAACCACGGCATCACTCATAGTGTCTATTTCTTCGACCCCGAGGGTAACATGGTGGAACTGTTCTGCGACATCGGCGAGGATGGGCTCGAACGCATGCGCCGAGGCGATGCGGCGGCGCTCGATCCGCTGGATTTAGATAGTCCAGAGTCTATCAGTCCACCGTCAGGCAGTCCGCAAACTGCAGTCTAACGGTCTGACTGCGAACTGTCCGAGTGCCTGACTGCGGACTTTTCACCGCGCCATCGCTCCGTCTCCTGCAAGTCGATTTCCAGACTTTCATTCAAGATCACGCCGTATTCATCGCGCGCGGCTTGCAGCGAGACGTATCCATTCAGCACATCCTGCCGCACCAATTCGGGATCGCGTTCCAACGGCGAGAAAAAACCGCCGCCACCGGGTAGCCGCAGTACGACTTTTTGATCCGGGAAGAGACGGTATTGAGATTTAGGATGGGGATGCGTCCCATCAGACAAAAAGAAATCCCCTAGTCCACCATTCTTGCCGCCGGCAAAGCCCAAGGCGGGAAACTTGATGCGATCGTACATGGCGGAATGGACCACCGGTTCGGAGGTGCGCACGGACAGGACCATCTCCTGTCCCAGGCCGCCGCGCTGCTTACCCGGTCCGCCCGAATCCGGCACCAAGGCGCGCTGCTCCATCACTAACGGTGAGACGTTCTCGATGATCTCCGCCGGCACCCCTTGGATGCCGCTGGGGAAAGCGGTGGCCGAGATGCCATCCTTGTCCGGCCGCGCGCCCATACCGCCGGAGGAGAAGAACACGTAGGTGAAATTCTTGCCGGTCTGATCCTTGCCGGTGAACTGGGTGATCCAAATGTTGGCCGCGCCGTCCGCCAGCACGCGATCAGGTATCGCCCGCGCCAGTGCGCCGAACACCGCGGTCGAGAGAAAGTGGCCGATGATATGCCGCCCGCCCACCGGCGCAGGAAACTGACAGTTCAAAATACAACCCTCCGGCGCACTGATATGAATCGGACGAAAGCTCCCCTCATTGTTGGGCACATGCGGCGAAATCGCGCACTTGAGCGGATAGGTCGTATAGGCCACGCAGTAAGCGAACGGCACGTTGATACCGCGGTCGCACTGCGGCGAGGTGCCAGTGTAATCGACGAACAGATCTGCGCCTTGCACCGTTACCGCGATCTTCACCGTGATCGGTTCATCGAATCCATCCGTATGGATCTCGTGGTGATAGGTGCCTTGTGGTAACTTGGTAATCGCCTGACGCATGGCCTGCTCCGAGGTGGTAAGAATCGCTTGGGACAGCGTGTCGAGGCTGGTGAAGCCATACTCGTCCATGAATTCGAGCAGTTTAGCGCCGCCGACTTCATTGCCGCCGACCTGGGCCATGAGGTCGCCCTCGACCAACTCCGGCGCGCGCACGTTCTGCTTAATTAGACGGAACAGATCGCGGTTGGCCTGGCCGGCGCGAAAGAGCTTGAGCATCGGCACATAGATCCCCTCCTCGAACACCTGACGCGCGTCGGCACCGAGCATGCGCCCACCCACATCAACGGCGTGACAGGTGTTGGCGAACAGCGCCACGGGTTTTCCCCGCTGAAAGATCGGCGTCACCACGGTGAAGTCGTTAAGGTGCCCGGAGGTCAGCCAGGGATCATTACTAATCAAGCTGTCACCTTCCTCCAGGGTTTCCCAGGGGTACTCCTTGAGAAAGTGGCGCACTGCCAGTGCCATAGTGTTGATGTGGCCCGGGGTGCCGGTCACCGCCTGGGCAATCATGTTCCCGTGCGTATCGAACACCCCGGCAGACAAATCGCCAGCCTCACGCACCACGGTCGTGAATGAAGCGTTCTGCAAGGCCGTGGCCTGTTCGTTGACGATCGAGATCAGGCGGTTCCACAAAATCTCCAAAGAAATTGGGTCGATGCTGTCCATAGGGAGTCACGCGGACCTTTCTGTTGAGATCTGCTCTACTCTTTTTCTCCAGAATGTCGCAAAATGCAAGAGAAACTTTCCGGGTGAAAAGTCAGGAGAACAAATCATGTTGGTGCTGACAACGTTTTCTATTGCTGCCCGCTGCGCGCGCACGGGCATGATGGGCGTGGCGGTGTGCACGGCGGTTCCTGCGGTGGGCGCCCTCTGCCCTTTCGCCAAACCGCGAGTTGGCGTGATCGCCACCCAGTCTTTCGTCAATCCCTACCTGGGCATCGACGGCCTGGAATTATTGGGAAGAGGACTCAGTGCGCAAGAAACCCTGGAAAAACTCCTGGCCGGTGACCCAGGACGGGACGTGCGGCAACTCAGCGTTGTAGACAGCCAGGGCAAGGCTGCTGCTTTTACCGGCAAGGACTGCTTCTCCTGGCACGGTCACCTCGTCGGCGACGGCTACGCGGTGGCCGCTAATATGATGGTGGATGAGACCACCGTGGCGGCCATGGCGCGTGCCTTTGCAGCCAATAGCAACGACGAACTCCCCGAGCGGCTGCTGAAATCCTTGGAGGCCGGGGATGCCACGGGCGGTGATTACCGCGGCCGACAGTCAGCCGCGTTGTTGGTGTACAACACCGAGGAGTATCCCTACCGGAGTTTACGCGTGGATGAGCACCGCCAGCCTGTCGCCGAGTTGCGCCGCATCTTCGAGGTCAGCCGGCAACAGCTTTTTCCTTTCATTGAGATGTTGCCAACGCGGGAGAATCCTCGCGGTGCCACCGTCACAGAGAGTTCTTCTGGCAACGCGCTTCTGAAAGCGGTGGACAAGCGGTGAGAGAGCCGAACACACGCAGAGGGGGATACAGATAAGGCTAGTCGGCTCGGCAGAAAAATCCGGCGACGTCGTACCGGGGATGAGCCGGCACGACGCTCCTCCCTGAGCCACTCTACTGATTCTGATCGGCGGGGATGATCTCCCAGGTGTTATTGTCGCCGTGCTGCTGCGTATAGAACACCCGCCAGCCGTCAAAAAACGGATTCGGTTTCCTGGCGCCGAGGATGCCACCGGTCGTCGGGTCACCGTCGGAGACGTGGAAGCCGGTGATCTCATTGTCACCGCTGTTTGGAACCCGTTGCCCGAGGCTGACTCGAGGCCAGAGTCAAGCGTAGCGGAGGCGTCGCGGCCCTCGGCCAGAATGCGGATCGGTTGGTTAATCGGGTTAGAGTAGTCAAGAATCACATTGAAAAGATAGGCCGAGTCCAGGGCGTTGCGCTACGTGTGCAGGGTATCGCCGGCGTCCTCGACGAAGACGATTTCGTCCTTCGACCAGAACCCGACATTATCGAACGCGCTATGGACAACGTCGCACTTGTAGAAGAGGGTCAACTGACCGGTATGCCCGCACGCTGAGCGCGACACTCCGCACATTGACAGACGGCGCGCAAAGCCGCCCATGGCAAGCGGCTGCGATGGCCATCCAGCCATACCACCACTACCCCTTTCTGGTCCCATATTACCAACCCTTCGGGGTCGGTTTTCAAGTGATGCACGGAGTTTGCCGTCCTCTGGAGTTGAGACGTGTACATGGTGGCCTCCTTCAGTGCAGCCGAGAGCCGTTCTCGGCGGGGGTCCAATCTCGCCACAGGGGTTCAATTTCTCCCTCTTGTTCCAGCAGCAGTTCCCGTCGGACGATCTCCGCCTCGACGGCCTCGCGGACAAAATCGCGGGGCGAGACATAACAGGTTTCGGCGACCCGCTGGAGCCGGTGCCACCACTGGGGCGGCAGCAAGAGAGAGAGGTTGATCGCGTCGTCACTCGGTATGGTTGCTCCTTTTCGGTATTCAAGTATGTTGAAGTGTACATAGACATCGCGTTCTACGGTGGTGTGACGGGCAGGTAAAAGTTTGGTGACATGACAGCGCCCGTGGGAAAGGATCAGTTCTTCATCTTTGTGTCATCTATTTGTCACATTCCTGAGCAAAGAAATTAATCTTTGTTTGTAAGATTCCCAACCAACAGAAAAGCGCGAGAGGACGGTTCTCTTCATCTGAAGCGGGGAACGTCCTGCGCAAGGAGTTCATTATGGCCGACAGTAATCAACCACTGCATGAGGAAACTAATGACCCGGCCGAGAAAATCACTCAACATCTCTTACGCAATCCCTGCGATTTGATTGACACGACGCGACTGATGCGTCGCTTTCGCGCGTCGGTCACGGATGTCCAGCTTGCCCTCAAGCGGCTCGAACAACTGCTCCCCACGGTCGAGGAGGAGTCCGCCTGCTAAAATGTGATCTTCACAGATAGTAAACTCTCGCTGTGTCCGAGTTGATCGCCCTTATTGATTTAGGCTCCAATGCCGTTCGCTGTCTCCTGGTGCATGTCACCCCGGGGGTCGGGTTCGAGGTGCTGCGCCAGGAACGAGTCCAGACCCGCCTGGGAGGCGGCCGGGCGGGTCTGCTTCCCCCGGCCGCCGTGAAGGACACGTTGGTCACTGTTCGTCGCTTTTTGCGCGAGGTGCGCGGGGCATCTCAGCCGCGGGTGCTGGCAGTCGCCACCGCCGCGGTGCGCGACGCGACCAACCGCGACGACTTGCTGACAACATTGAAGCGCGACGAGGGAGTGGAAGTGCGCGTGTTGAGCGGCGCTGAGGAAGCGCACCTGGGAACCTTTGCCGCGGTGCGGAGTCTCTCTTTTCGCAACGGTGTGGTTGTCGATCTCGGCGGCGGCAGTTTGCAAATCACGCACGTGCGTGCAGGCGATATCAGTTCGACTGCGAGTGTCCCCCTCGGCGCCGTCCGCACCACGCAACGTTTTTTCAGCAGCGATCCGCCGAAGAAGCAAGAACTCTTGGCGCTGCGCGAGGAGATCGGTAAGCAAATCTCGTCCATCCTTCCTTCAGCCAGTGAAGGGCAGGAAATCATCGGACTGGGCGGCACGGTGCGGACCCTCGCTTCTATGCA
>JBGPOI010000211.1:0-7848 GCA_041487975.1 Binatia bacterium
AAGGCTCCAGCTCCGGAGTTCGGCGAACACACCGAACAGATCCTGCTCGAGACGTTGGGGTATTCCTGGGAGGACGTGGCCAAGCTGAAGGAGGAAGAAGTAATCTGAAGCTCTCAGCTATCAGCAGTCAGCATTCAGCTTCAAACCAGGAAAGAATCGCAGAAACGGAGACAGGGAGAAGGGGAGACAAGACCATCATCGTTCCGATTCTGCGATTCTGCGATTCCCCAATTCCCTCCCTTCCGCCCTGAAAGGACTGCGACAATGCGCTGGCCGCCTCGTTATACTATCCTGCTTCTGCTCTTCCTCCTGTCGCTGGTGAATTACATCGACCGGGTGAACATCTCCATTACCGCGCCGGTGATGATGCCGGAGTTGGGCTGGGACACCGCCTGGTTTGGCGTGGTCTTTTCGGCCTTTGTCTGCGGCTACGCGTTGTTCATGATTCCCAGTGGGCTCCTGGCTGACACCTGGAGCCCCAAGTTCCTCCTGGCCGTCGCTTGTTTCGGTTGGTCGTTGTTCACTTTACTGACTCCGCTCGGGCGGCACGCTTTTCTCTTGATGCTGGGACTACGTTTTCTCGTGGGAGCGTGTGAAGCCACCAGCCTGCCCGCCGCCACGGTCATCAACTCCCGTTGGGTACCAAGACACGAACTCGGCTTGGCCCAGATGATCAGTCTCTCCGGCATCTACGCCGGGCAGCTTATCGCCTACCCTATCTCGACGTGGATTGTCGCCACTTTTTCCTGGCGAGCGGTTTTCTACTTCAACGCGCTTGTGGGTTTTCTGTGGATCGGCCTGTGGTTGTGGCGTGGCGCCGATAGGCCTCCTTCCTCGGCAGCGCCGCTGGCGGGGCAGCGCGAAAAGACCCGGATACCGCTGCGAGCATTGTTGAGTACACCAGCAGTGATTGCGCTGGCGGTCGCGTATTTCTTCTGGGCCTACGGTCTGACGATGGTGGTAGCCTGGCTGCCAACCTATCTGGTGCAGGCGCGAGGGTTCACCATACAGCAAATGGGTTGGGTCGGGATGCTGCCGGTGGCCGGCGGGCTGATCGGCGTCCTGGGCGGTGGTGTACTCTCTGACTGGTTGACAAAACAGGGAGTGAGTACAAGATGGGCGCGAAAGGGAATTCCGGCCTGTGCGATCGCCGTCTCCGCACCCTTTCTGGCTCTGGCAGCCACGATTGCTTCGCCAACCTCCGCGGTGTTCGCTTTTGCGTTGTTCCAGTTGCTCACTACCTTGGGGTTGGTAGGATTCTGGAGCATCCCGGTGGAAATGAACGCCCGGCTGGCCGGTTCCATTGCCAGCATCATGAACTTTGGCGGCAACTTCGGCGGCTTCTTCAGTCCTATGGTCGCGGGTTTCCTCGTGGCCAGGACCGGAGACTGGTCTTTACCGTTCTATACGGCGGCAGCCGGGTGTCTGCTGGGAGCAGTGGTGCTTGGGATCCTCGTGTCGGTACGACCCTTAGAGTTTGGCCAGAAGTACGAGGTCATCGAAGAAGCCAAAATCAGGCGCCCAGCCGGAGCATGAGAAGAGTCGTTATGCCCCGCGTAGACAATTGGTTCTTTACAGCCCCAAAGCTCGCTTAATGCACTCGACGATAGCTTGGGGCTCTTGCGCGATAGCGATAGCAGGCACCCCCTCCGGCTCCTCCAACGTGTCGAACTGGCTGGCCAGGAGGTCTGCCTTCATAAAATGACCCTGACGCTTTTGCAGCCGCTGGCGAATAAGGGCATAGTCCCCCTGCAAATAGATAAAGTGGACTTCAGGTTGGTCACCGCCCAAACGCTCGCGGTACGCCTGCTTGAGCGCGGAGCAGGCCAAGACGGCCGATTGGCGGTCAGCAATGAACGTGTCTATCTGGTGTCGCAGTGCCGTGAGCCAGGAGTCACGGTCGTCATCGGTCAGAGGGATTCCCTGTCGCATTTTGTCGACATTGGCCTGGGGATGAAAGTCGTCGCCGTCATGGAACGGCCAGCCCAAATCTTGAGCGAGTAAGCGTCCGATCGTGGTTTTGCCCGAGCCGGAAACGCCCATGAGGAGGATGACCATTGATGCTTGATAAACCGCAAGTTGGGAGGAAGCAAGCATTAGCAGAGAGCACTGTCTCCCTGTCCTTGAGACGAGAGCGAGCTTCCAAATCTGTCTGGCCGCGTACTCTTGCCTACCGTCGGTTCTTCTTGGTTTTCGTTTTCTGCTTCGGGTTCTTCTTCGCCGGCTGGCGGAAGCCGGAGGGAAGGGCTTTGGCGAGGAGTTTGGGTTGCAGGTGCTTGAGCAGAGCGTAATGGGGATGGTCCTGAGGAATTTTGCGTAGGAACTCGTTCACAAGATGAAGAGCTTCCTTTTGGCGGCTTAAGTCAGAGAGAGCCTGAGCTAGATTGTGAGCCACAAGAACAGTATCTGGATGTTGGTCACCTAGCAGCTCTCTGTGCAACCTGAGAGCTTGCTCCACATACTCTAGGGCGTGGTCGTGCTTGCCCAGACTGCTGTAGACACTGCCGAGGTTATTGAACGACATGGCAATGTCAGGATGGCGCTCGCCGAGGACTTCCTGCCGGATGGTGAGAGCTTTCTTGTGATGCTCCAAGGCTTGTTCGTACTTGCCCAGACTGCTGTAGACACTGCCGAGGTTATTGAGCGAGGTGGCAGTGTCAGGATGGCGCTCGCCGAGGACTTCCTGCTGGATGGCCAAGGCTTTCTTGTGATGCTCCAAGGCTTGTTCGTACTTGCCCAGATTGCCGTAGACACTGCCGAGATTGTTGAGCGAGGTGGCAGTGTCAGGATGGCGCTCGCCGAGGACTTCCTGCTGGATGGCGAGAGCTTTCTCGTAATGCTCCAGACCTCGTTGATAATCTCCGAGGAGGAAGTAAGTAGTGCCAAGGTCATTCAACACATGGGCTTTTAACTGAGAGTCCTCTGGCTGCACTTGCTCAAACAATTCCTCGGCCTTTTCTACTCCTTCCTTCGCCTCTTGGTAGCGCCCTCGGTGATAATGCGGGTATGCCTGCAACCAGGTCAAGCGGCTGGCGTGCTGAGGGGCATGATGCAGGGCGTGGTCCTGCCAGGCTCGAAGATGGTCGATCTCAGCCTCGAACTGCGGCAAGTCAGCGAAGTTCTGTCTTCGTTCCTGAAACCAATTTCCTATTCGTTGGCAAATACTGTTGCCCCAGTCTAAGTGCTCTGCCAATGGCATATTCTCGCGCCGCACCTCACGCACCAGTCTGTGGACGGCATAGCTTTCAGTCTCCGGAGTCTTCAGCAACAGACGCAGCGCGACACCAAGGCTAAGCGCACCTGTTAGTTCCGTAGGGTTTTGCACATCAAGCAAAGCGGAAAGCAAAGATTGGCCCATGGGAGCCGGCCCGCTCCAGGTCAACAGATCTAGGATTTCCCGTAGCCGAGGCTCCTCGGCAAAAACTTCCTCATCAATCTTCAACGTAGAGTAGAGGTCGGCTTCATGCCGGGTGAAACTCCCCGTGAGAAACCTACCCGGCAAAGCAGCCTTGAGGTTGTACTGCAAAAGATCTCGATACGGTCGCCATCCCACCGATCGGTGGCGGAGATAGGCGCCCGCAAGTTCTAGGGCGAGGGGTAACCCGCCCAGAGCTTCAGCGATCTCTCGTGCCGCTTGCCAGCCCGCCTCTTCTTCTGGCTCCTTTCCTGCTTCTTGAAGCAAGAGCTTGAGAGAAAGCTCCTCGTTAAGAAGATCAAGCGGTACAGGAGTGAAGCCTGGCTGCTCGACACGGCTGGTGACCAAAATGTGAGGCTCAGCCTGGGGCTCAGGTAAGTAATCTGCAACAGTCTGTAGGTCCTCTAAGTTGTCGAAGACGATGAGGCACTGTGAGTACGACCGCAGTCGTTGTCGTGCGACCTCCAATTTGTACTTGTGCTCCGATTGCGGAGCGATCCAGCGGGCCTTTTCCGATAGCTCGATAAGTTGAGCGTCAATATCTTGGTCGGCACTCAACCAGATCACACCGTTGGGATACTCTTCACGGTAGCGGTACGCGTATTCCACCGCGAGCTGGGTTTTGCCTAGGCCACCCAGTCCCTGAAAGGTCGCCGTCTGACCAATCGCCGTGCGATAACCTCGGGTGAGTTGCTCGCGCACCGCCTGAAGCGCCGCTTCCCGTCCGATCACCTGATCACCCTTGGGACGATAAGGGACAAAGAACACCGGGTTACGCGGATCATAGGGCGCGGAACGATATGTGGAAGAGCCGTCAGTTGGCACTGCCTCAGGTGTCACAACCAGTGGCTCAGTTGAGGGAATGATTTTAGTAAGACCATGCAGGTAATCCAGAAGTGGTTGACCGAACTCTGGAAAAGTAAGGATATCAACCGAAAGATTGAGCGCCTGGACCCGCTCTCGATCAGCATGGCGCACCAAGACGTAATGTGGTCCTGTCGCGCCCTGGAAAATCTCATGGAGACCACGCAACTGCATACCGAAATAGGCATCATCCAGACTAAACCCTATAAACAAGAATGAGCGAGAAGTCAGGAGAGAATGCAGGGTCTTAAGAGCGGCTTGGTAACGAGTTTCCGCTGTTCCCGCTTCAGGATAAAGACGACTGTAGCCATCAGGGGTGAGGATCATCCCGGTCGCGTTGTCGATACATCCGTGCAAATGCCATACGGTTGAACGCCGCAGCCCATCGCGCATAGCAGCCACTTGTTCAGCAGGAGCTTCGATGTCCCATGACTGAAGGTCGCTTTGCTGCGGGCAGGCCCAATGTAGGACCCGGTCGTAATTGGTCGTGACGAGCAGTTGGCTGCCCAATCCCCAAACAGACCGAGCCAAATCCAGGCTCGCCTCATCTACTATCCGTTCCCGCAGGTGGTCCAGTTGCTCTTTCAGAAACTCGAACCAGACAGATCCCAGGTGGTCGCGTGCTTGTTTCGCCACGTACAAATAATCCGGCTCGTCGGCTGCTAAAAGAGAACGAACAATTGTACCGTAGGTAGACTTCCGTTCTTCATCCAGTCTTTTGGCGGCTCGCTCTAGCAACTCTCTCCAACTGGGGAAAAGACGCTTGCCGGTCTTACGTTCCAAGACCGACATGGAGACCCCTGCACCTATGAAGGGAATGACTTTGCCGGTACGCAGGCGCTCTGCTAACGTCTTGGGGAACTCCATAACAGAGGCTTTACCCCACCGACCTGACTGCTGTCAACAAAACCTTCCCTACGGCAAAGGGAAAAAAGTCAAAAAGGAGCGGCAATCGCGGCGGCCCAGTTCACCGCTAATAACGTGAGGTTCCTTTTCGTTGGTGCCACTACCAAGCCAACTTGACCGGATACTTGACGAAAATGGGATCGTGACTGATTAAGACGGCATCTTCCACATTCGCCTGAGCAATCAGCAGACGGTCAAAAGGATCTTTGTGATGGGCAGGCAGGTTTTTCAAAGCCAGTACATGCGCGAGAAGAATAGGGAGTACTTCAATATTGTTCGCCTGCCGCTGACTTTCGATTACTTCCGCTAAGGATAGGTTGAGTTTCAACTTGCCCAGTTGGAGTTTGATTTGCATCTCCCAGACTCTGACAACGCTCACAAGGATCGTGTTTGCTCGATCCTGACACAAGGCTAGGGTTTTTGCTGAGAACTTAGCTGGCTCACTGTCCCACCAAATGAAGGCGTGGGTATCCAGCAGCAGTTTCATTTGTTCCCTATCCAGAATGATTCAGGCAGTGGCTCATCGAAATCATCGCTCGTCCAGATAGCTCCAGCGTGCAATCCTGCTTTACGCTGTCCAACTGGCAATGCAACCGGCACTAAACGGGCAAGCGGGATGTTGCCTTCTGTAAGAACGATTTCTGTGCCTCCCTGCACGAGAGACAGCAATTCTTTCAGGCTCGTCTGGGCTTCCTGCACGTCAACTGTTTTTGTCAGCATCGCTCGGTCTCCTCGCCTACAACTCAGAGTTTAGGGCAGCGGCAGGAGCAAGTAAAGAAAGAAGCCGTTTCCAGGGAACCGCTGTCAACCGAAACCTTCCTGTGGTAAGGAGCAAGAGCAAAGGAGGGGTTCACCATGGCGATTTTGATTACCGGCGGCACGGGGTTTCTCGGACGGCACCTCACCCGGCACCTGTTGCAATCCGGCGAGAAAGATTTGGTCCTGCTCGACAGCGTGCCGAATCTTGCAGCCATTGCCGACGTGGCCGCGCAAGTGAAGGTCGTGCCCGGCGACGTGCAGGAACCTACTGCACTCATCGACACCATCAAGAAGTACAAAATCGGGGGCATCATCCATTTAGCTTATCTCCTCGGCACCGGCGGGATTCGCAACCCGCTGCCTTCGATCAACGTCAATTGCATCGGCACCACCAATATCTTCGAGGCGGCCCGGCTCACCGGTATCACCCGGGTGGTCTACATGAGTTCCGTGGCCGTATTTCCCATGCGCTCGACCCTCGCCGGCCCGGAACTCAGCGAGGACGACCCGCCGGCGCCAGACACAGTCTATGGCGCATGCAAGCTGTTCAACGAACATATCGCTAATTACTACGCGCAAGCTTACGGGCTCGATCCCATCGGCATCCGCCCAACCTCGGTGTTCGGCATGGGGCGTGGACAGCGCCGGGGAGCAGAGTCCGATCACTTTATGGTCCTGCCCGAGTTGGCTCTCTTGGGGCACGCGGTCACCCTGCCGCCTGATGCGCAGGTGTCGGACTGGATGTATGTCGCAGATGCGGCTGAGGTCTTTCTCCGCGCTTACCGGGCGAAGAACCTCAAGCATCGCATTTTCAACATGAGCGGTCCCAGCCGGCAGACGGGCGAAATTACCGCCTATCTACGAGAGATCCTGCCACAGGCAAAAATCTCAGTCAGTGATAAACCATTCGCCATGACCTCGCTGGTCAAGACCGAGCGCTTACGCACGGAGTTGGACTTTACGCCGAAATATACCGTGGAAGAAGGCATTCTGGCGTACCTCAACGATGTCAGAAGGCGAGAGGGGATGCCGTTGGAGCCAAGATAAGCCCTCAGCTATCAGCGGTCAGCTTTCAGCAGAAAATGGGACGAGGTCGGTATTGCTCATTACCGTTTTAGCTGACAGTTGAATGCTTTTTGAAAGGAGAAAACCATGATTAAGATCTTCTATTTGATTCCTAAACGTCCGGACCTCAGCGACGAGCAGTTCCACCGCCACTGGCGCGAGGTGCATGCGCCGTTGGCGTTGCGGCTTCCCGGCCTACGCCGCTATGTGCAGAGTCACCGCATCAAGCACACCGGCTTTGGCCTCTCCTGCCCGTATGAAGGCGTAGCCGAGGTGTGGTTCGATAGCTTGGCGGCGGCCAAGCACATGCAACAGAGCCGCGAGTATCGTGAAGGGGCGTTTGCCGATGAGCCGAACTTCATCGACACCAGTCGTCTCGCCTGGATTGCCACACAAGAAAATGTGGTCCTGGACGGCCCGGCAATGGCCAAGGATACCCCGGGTGTGAAGGGACTCTTTTTCCCCAAGCGCAAGTCTGGCTTGAGTGTCGCCGATTTTCAAACCTATTGGCGCACAAAGCACGGGCCGATCGTTCCCAAAACTCCCGGCCTGCGCCGCTACGTGCAGTGCCATGTGCTGCCTGAGACGTATGCGGGGAGCACACCCACCTATGACGGCGTGGCTGAATTGTGGTGGCCGGACCTAACGTCCCTAGAGAAAGCCGCCCTCTCACCCGAGTTTCGCGTGGAGCAGCTCAACGACGCGCGGCAGTTTGTAGATGTGGACCACCTGGAAGGCTTCGCGGCGGAAGAGAACCGGGTGATTTGGCCGTAAATCAGTGATGAGTAACGAGGACTGAGGACTGAGTAGGACAGGGCGCACGTAACGCCTTTTACTTA
>JBGPOI010000212.1:0-7812 GCA_041487975.1 Binatia bacterium
AAGCCGCTAACGCCAGCAATGAGGCTGGGCGGTTCCACGTTTGTAGCCCAAAGGCTGCCAACCAGCTATGCAGGTTCGCATACCCTCCGTACACCGATCCCCAGACGGCTCCCTTCACAGCGCGGTCACTCCAACCATGCAAGAGCGACACGAGTCCAACCCCTTGGAATGACATCGCTAAAAGAGTGAGGATACTGTACCCGAGCAAGACGAGTACAGCCGGCCACAAGGTATGAGGAACGAACATAACCATCCAAAAAAAAGGAGCCGCAATCGTCGGGGATACGAGGGTCAAGAGGACCAGGACCGCTGCGAGCACATGCGCCTGCCATCCTCGTTGCCTGTCGTGCAGCAACACCAGGCTGGCCACCAACGCAGGAAGGAGAGGAATGATGAACTGGCCGTTCCCGATCGCCACGCTTGTCGCGTACATCGAGAAAGGCAAGAGTCCGACGAAGATACCTTCCAGCAGCGTATCTGCACGGCTTTCTCGCACGATGAGATAAGCGAACCACCCAAGCGCCACCACCGTGGTTGCAGCCCAGAGCCACCGGGCCGAGGTCAACGTCGACCACCCGAGGAATGGCCAAAAAATCACGTAGCTCGCAGGTGGGTACATAGCTCCTTTCAATTCCCCGTACACCAATCTTCCGGCAAACCAGCTGTGCACCTCGTCATAGCGGAGCTTCAGATCGATAGCCCCAGTAGGCGCCTGCTCCCCAAGCAGGCGCGAAAACCCGAATTCTACTCTAAGCGACGTAGCAATAATCATGAGCGCGATGGCTATCTGCATGATCCTTGTACGATGATCAGCCCACCGCCCCTGCAGCACTGAAGAGATCATTTGTCCGTCTATCTCAGCCAACGCCGGCTTTTTACAGCGCTCCGCGATGCAGCAAATAGGTGCATTTCATCACCGCCCTACCCCTGCCGAATGCCAACGATCCAGTTGTAGACCGTACCGACAGCCCAGCCCGCGCTGCCGCCGGTCAGTGCCCCATAAAAGAGCCCCACCAGGCTTCCTTTCCAGGTCACTGAATACCCGATGAAATACTGCCCCAGCAGTTGCAGGTGCGCCCCGACCTGCGGCCCACCTTTGATAAGCAGCCACGCTGTCATCACAAATAGTCCTATCCCACCAATCAGCGCGCCGACCAAAGCGAGCACCCCAGCCTGGATCCTCACCACTACCCGGCTCACTTCGTCAGTTTCGTGGTATTCTTTCACCATGAGTCACTTTGCCGCCAGCGCACGCGCTTATACTTTGTCGAGGAGATCACGTCGTGCCTTGGCTTCAGCCCGTCGTCTCACAAGCGCAGCATACGCGGCTATTCCCCAATTTCTCAGACAGGCCCCCAGGTAGCCGAGGGTAAATCCCCCAACTCCTGCCTCGATAAGGCCGACAAACGCACCGGTCCACGTTACCTCGAACTCCGGTAAGTAATAGCGCAGCAACGACAGGTTCGGTCCGATCTCAGGACCGCCCTTCAGCAGCAGCACGGCGGTCAGCAAAAACAGCCCTATGCCGCTGACCACGCCCACCGCCACGCCCAGCGCTACCGGATCCAACTTCGCCAACACTGTAGCAATAATTTCGTCAGGTGATGGACTCATCTCTGTCCCCGGTCGTGCCAGTTGTCCAGGCACGAGTCGGTCGCCGGCCCCCCGCTCTACCGTCCGTCCCTCTTCGTGGTACTCCATCTCGGTGTTCACCGACCACACGTCATAGCGCTCGCCG
Organism: Binatia bacterium; assembly: GCA_041487975.1. Taxonomy (GTDB): domain Bacteria; phylum Desulfobacterota; class Binatia; order Bin18; family Bin18; genus JACQEL01. The sequence continues at coordinate 1,739 of JBGPOI010000212.1, forward strand.
ACGATATTCCGCGCCGCATATACCCCGGTCAGCATCGAGTGATCCTGGTTGTTATAGCGGTGCAAGCCGTTGCGCCCGATGGTCTGGAGATTCGCCAAACTCTCTAGATAATGGCGCACCGTCGTCACGCTGTGAGAGTAGTGCTGGTCGTAGACCGGATACGCCTTCCGCATGCGTACCACCGTGCCGTCTTCCACCTCGCCGGGATCGATCAAGCCGATGCGCGCGCACTCCTGGATGCCCAGTTCGATCAACCGCTGCTGGGGCCAGCACCACTCCTCGTCCTGCTCCCACAGGAAATACTCCAATCCCAGCGAGGTGCGCGATGGATCGGGCACCATATCCGGACTCCAGTTCTTGTAATTCTGGACGCGCCCCATCTTCACTTCGGGTGAATGGATATAGATCCAGTTGTCTGGGAAGACTACTGCCCGTTTCACGATCAACACCACGGTCAGATAGTCCCGGTAGCGGAGGCGGTTCGCAGCCTGGACGACCTCCGCTGGCGGCGCCGGCTCAAGGGTATGAATGAGATCACGGAGCGGCATGGTGGAGATGAAGTGCTCACCTTCATACTCAACCGGCGCGCCGACCGCTGTCCGCCCGCAGATACGTTCGACCCGTCCGTGGCGGTGGCGCATGCGCTCGATGCGGACACCGCGGAGCGTCGCGGCACCACGCCCCGCGAGTAGCTCTTCACAGCGTTCCCACATCATCCCCGGTCCGTAGCGCGGGTAGTGGAACGAGTCGATGAGCGTGGTGATCACCCGCCCGTCCTTGGCCTGCTGCGCGCCAAACAGAGCGTTCCGCAGGGCTTCGCTGAGCGACAGATTCCTGATGCGTTGCACGGCCCAATCCGCGGAAATCTCCGTACAAGGGATACCCCACACTTTTTCTGTATAGGTCTTGAAGAAAATTTGGTACAACCGGGACCCGAAGCGGTTGGACACCCACTGCGCGAAATTCGTCTCCTCTTTCGCGGGCAACAGCTTCGCCTTGGTATAGCTGAGGCCAACCAGCAGCGCCTCCAGGGGACCCAAACCGGCCAACGCATTGAGGGTCTTCAGGGGGTAATCGAAAAAGTGCCCGCCGTAGTGAATGCGTGAGAGTCGCGGCCTGACCAAGAAGTCCTCGCCAAGGATCTCCTGCCACAGGGCATTGATCAAGGGCACTTTGGAGAAGAAGCGGTGGCCGCCAATATCGAAGCGATAGCCCTGATAGTTCACCGTACGCGCCAGTCCCCCGACTTGGCCGTCGGCTTCCAGCACGATCGATCGCAGCCCAAGCTTCGCCAGTTCATAGGCGGCGGTGAGCCCGGCGGGACCAGCGCCGATGATGAGGACGGGAGAATGACTCATGCTCGTCACCCTGGGTGTTTCCCTGAGGGAGACGGTCCCTCCCTGACTCCTGCCGCGTTTGTTTTCATGGAGCTACCGTCACGGAGCAGAGAGGCAACAAGACCACAGGCGAAGGCAAGGCCACCGTAGCAATAGTACAACCAGTGCCACGGCACAGTTTGTACCGCGAACCACAGCCCGCGTTTGCGCCAGAAGAAGCGGTAAAGGGGAGCATTGAGCGCCAGGAGCAATAAGATTATGACCCCGACGACGACGAACGACTCAGGCCACCACCATACGCTAACCCCAGCAACCAGAAGCCCATAGGTCAGTACCACACTGACGCGGCTAGAGAGTCGCAGGTTCAAGTCATCCCGCAAGCGACGCTCGCGCAGGATCAGGGCGGTCCACGGCAAAGCCCGATAGTGAAAGTCGGCCTTCAGGAGCGAGGTGATTCCCCAGCGTTTCAAATGCTTGACTTGCAACGTTCTGCGCAGGCGAATCTTCCCACCGCCCCGCGTCAGCCGATAGCCGAATTCAATATCTTCGACGGAAGGCCAGCGGTACCGCTCGTCGAATCCGCCGAGAGCCAGGAAGACCTCCCGCCGGATAGCGCCGCACGCGCCCCAGAAGGTGGAGGCTTCCTCACGTGCCGTCTGATGCACATAATGGTGGAAGAGGTTCTTGTACTGCGAGAGGAAATTGGTCGCGGCTGGTTCGTCGTCGTACGATCCGAAAACGGCAGCCAAGTCAGGCTCCCCCGTGAAAGCGGCAACAACCTGGCTCATCGCGTCCACGGGAAGAGTGACATCGGCATCGACGAAGAAAAGGAGAGCGCCACGGGCTGCGCGTGCTCCCAGATTCCGCGCTTGGGCAGGTCCTCCGCGAGTGGCGGTCCTCAGCACCTGCGCACCAAACTCCTTGGCCAGGAGCCAGGAGCCGTCCGCATCGCCATCGGCCACGACAATGATTTCACTGGGGGGCGGTACGGCTGCCGCCAGGCTCGACAAGCATCTACGAAAATTCTCGCCTCCCTTGTGGACCGGGATGATTACCGAGATAGACAACTCAGGGCTCGTGCGGCTCGTCGAATTGAACTGAGCCTCCCCAAGGTCACTCCCTGAGAGATATGCAGCTCCCCTTTTCTCAATTCCCCCAGGCACGGCGCACTCCTAATATCTTTGAGAACTCCCTCGATTCGCTCTTTCGTTTCCTGCCCGTTTTCCTCTTCTTGGGCAATCCCCCTCGGCAGCGCTGTACCAAGGCATATGCTTCTCTTGCTCGCGGCCAGCGCGCACGCTACTGTGTTGACATTAACCAAGCAGGAGGGTACGAGCATGGCAGAGCAACGCATCATTTCCGCGGACTCGCATTTCGTCGAGCCGCCGACCATGTGGGCCGAGCGCATGGACGCGCGTTTTCGTGACCGCGCCCCGCATACGCAGCAGGGCTACAAAGGCAGACCTGGCGAATGGTTCAGGTGCGAGAACATCCAGCCGGTTCAGGTAGCTGGCTTCTTCGGCTCGGGTAAGAGCGCTGAAGAACTCCCCGAGCACGTCAAAAAGGGATTCGAGGTCGCGCCCAAGAGCGTGTGGGACCCGGCGGAACGCTTGAAAGAGCAAGATCGTGACGGCGTCAGTGCCGAGGCGCTCTATACTTCAATGGGTATGCTGCTGTTCGGTCTCGATGATACCGAGTTGCGCGCCGAGTGTTTCAGAGCGTTCAATGATTGGGCGGCGGAGTATTGCAGCTACGACCCCAAACGGCTGATCGGCCTGGGCGCGATCACGCTCGAGGATATTCCAGCCGGCGTGGCGGAACTCGAACGTATCACCAAGAAAGGCCTGCACGGCGCTCTGATCTGGGGCGCCCCACCTGAGGACAAGCCGTACAGCTCGCCGGAGTATGATCCCTTCTGGGCGGCAGCCCAAGAACACAATTTCCCACTCTCGCTACACATCCTGACCGGCAGAGGTGGGAACCGCTTCAGCCGGCGGAAGGTCCTGTTCGGATACATGAAGCTGCCCCAGGAGATCCAACTGACCCTGGCCGACATGATCACTAGCGGTGTGTTCGAGCGTTTCCCGCGTCTCAAGATCGTGTCAGCGGAGAATGACGTCTCGTGGATCCCCCACTTCATGTATCGCCTCGACCACGCCTACGATCGGCTGCGCCATTTGGAAGGCCTGAGCCTACCCCTGCTGCCCAGTGAGTACCTAAAGCGCAATGTCTGGGCGACGTTCCAGTTCGAGACCTCGAATGTGGACTTTACTCGCCAGAGTTTTGGCGCCGACCACATCATGTGGTCCTCCGACTACCCGCACACCGATTCGCCGTGGCCGCGCTCGCGGGAATTCATCGCTGAGGCGTTCAAGAACATTCCGCAAACGGACAGGGTGAAGATCACCGCCGGCAATGCCGCGCTGTTGTACGGGATTAACTAACAGAAAGGACTGAGCAACGAGGACTGAGCAAGACAGAGAAACGAGGAAATTTTTACTCAGTCCTCAGCACTCAGTCCTCAGTCCTTCTATCGCTGCATCAATACTCTCCTCTTAACCGGCTTGCCGATAGCGGTAAGAAACATCACGCTCTTCCCCGCCGCGTGTGGCGAGAAGAACTCAGTCACATCATCGTCGAAAAACGTCAGCCCGGTGGCGCCCAACTGTTGCCCGTAGGCCGCCAGATAACACTTGCCGCCGATGATCGCTGCCTCAAGCTGGGCAGCGCGGTAACCACGATTGCCGAAGCGCTCCAAGATGGGCGGCACATCCGCCAGGCAAAAAACATTCACACTGGCGTCGGCCGGGAGTTCTTGTCCCAATCCCAGGTATCCGGCCTCACGCCGGAAGTTGCCTTCGCGCAACAGTTCCAGGACATTGCGCTGGCGGTGAAAGACGTAGGTCCCCGCGGGCAGGTTCTCGACCGCGTTTAGGATGAGATAGAGGTCGATCAGCGTCGCGCCCGTCGGGGTAAGAAAATCCGCCGACACTCCTTGTGTGGAGCGAGCCAACACCGTGGAAAGCTGGGCCAACGAGATCGGCTCACGCGCAAAAGAGCGTGTGGATCCACGGTGACGGATCACGTGATCGAGTGGCGCTACGGGCAACGCGGAATCAGCCAAGGGTGTGAGGGGAAACACCCGGCCGCTCGGCGCGAGGTCAGGCTTGGGCGGCATCTCTCCCCGCCAGCTTTCCACCTCGCCTTCCTCCAGGAGCGACGATGCCGCATGCATGGCCCGGATCGCCGGATAGTCCACCTCGGTCTTCGACAATGGGAGCGTTGGCAGGTTGAGCGGCTTAATCACGGGGAGAGAGTCGGGGACGGGCTCCACGACGCTGCCAAGAGGCACGAGCGCAAGGGCCACTTCACGTTCAGTGTCGAGGTCCAGCAGCCGGTTCACCTCGGCATCGACAAAACCGGCCACCACGCGCGCGGGCACTTCGAGAGCGGCGGCGGCGGCCAGGAGGTTAGCCAGTAACGTCCCCGCGTCCCAAAAACAGTGACGGTAAGTACGCGCCTGGTATTTCCAGGCGTTGCGCCAGTAGGTGCTGGTGCACACCACCGTCACTGGGGCATGTATCACTGCAGGTTCTTGGCCGCTGGCGTGGGCCAGGACGCCACGATGATCTCCTGCTCGCACGCGGCGCAGAGTAAAGCTGCGCGGCTCGAAGTGGTACACGCCGGCCGGCAGCTCCGGCAGGTCACCACACACCAGATACACGTCGACATGATAAAGAGCGCCGGTACAGGCAGCGGCACGGAAGAAGTAGGTCTCCCCGCCTGGCTGCGTGCGGTGTTTCGTGATTCCGGCGGAAAGATAGAGGAGCGTGGCCAGGGTGGGTACGCTCGGAACGCACTCATCTTGCCGGTCAACAGCGGTGACTGCAAGCGCCTCAAGCATGGGAATCGGCACTGCTGATAGCTCACGCGGCAACGGCAGCGGTTCCAGAGTGGAGTAGATCTTGAAAGGCAACGGCTTGTTCTCCCAGTCCAAATAGTGGGGGTTGCCGCGTACGCTTTGCAGGGAATGTTTGGTGCCGTTGTGATAGGCCCAGGTGGCCGTGAGGTCACGATTGGTGGTCATGTACACCTCCTTATGCTACGCTGGCATATGAAATTTTCTGTTCGTAAGCATTATGCCACAGACTGCTTTCATCTCTACCGAGACCTTCACTGAGGCAGTCAGCGAGGTATGCGCGTGAAGAGGACCACCGTAAAAATCATGCCTTCCGTCCTTTCCGCCGACTTTCGTCGTCTTGGACAAGAAGTAACAGAGGTTGAGAAGGCGGGAGCAGACGGCATTCATCTCGACGTCATGGACGGCCGTTTCGTTCCCAATATCACTATCGGTCCTTTCATTGTTGAGGCGGTCCGCCAGACGACGACCCTCCCCCTGGACGTCCATCTGATGATTGTCGAGCCGGAACGGTACCTGAGCGATTTTGCCCGCGCCGGCGCAGACCTGCTCTCCGTCCATCAAGAAGCCTGTCCCCATCTGCACCGGACTATTCAGCAGATCAAGCAACTGGGCAAACGAGCGGGAGTGGTGCTCAATCCCAGTACGCCTCTCTCGACCCTCGAAGAGGTTCTCACCGATGTCGATCTGATTCTGCTCATGAGTGTGAACCCCGGCTTCGGCGGACAGAGTTTTATCGAGGCAAGTGTAGACAAGGTACGCCGCCTGCGCCGTTTGTTAGACGACCGTGAGGCGCACGCGGAGTTGGAGATCGACGG
>JBGPOI010000213.1:0-7797 GCA_041487975.1 Binatia bacterium
CTGGTTGTTATTGGCACCCATGGCCGCACGGGACTGACTCACATGCTACTCGGCAGCGTTGCCGAGAAAGTCGTGCATACGACAACCTGTTCGGTATTGACCATACGGCCTGACGCCTTCCGTTTTGAGCTGCCGTGAAAGAAATTCGCAACGATGAACTGCTCGCCGGCGTCCGCGCCGGTACGGTCGAAGAGGAAGGGACAGTGAACGGGCTGGTGGGTCGGCGGCTGTACACTCTTGCCGCTAGCCTTAAAGCCTTCGCACCCAGCGGCGCAGGGAAGAGCAACAGCGAGAGTGGGAACGACAGCGACGTAAGATCGAGTAACTCAAACGGCAACAGGAATACTGAGGGGGGCATATGAACGAAAAAGAGTTAGTTGTGTTTACTGAAGCGCTACAGAGTCAACGTGCGCTCTTGGTCGGTGAAGTGGTCGACAGCGAAAGCGAGTTGCGATCTATCCAGGAGGATCGCGAAAGCGAATTAGAGGAACTTGCTCAGGAAGATCAGGCGGCCCGCTTCCTTGCACGACTCGATGACCGCGCAAAACATGAGATCATGGAGATTGACGCCGCCCTGCGCCGGATCGCCGAAGGCACGTATGGAACGTGTGAAGAGTGCGGAGGCCCGATCGCCGAAGAGCGACTGCATGCCTTGCCGGTGACCCGCTTTTGCATGGACTGCGCCCGCGAGCAGGAAACATCTCGGCCGGTGGTTCCACCTGAGGAGGCCGTGCGCCATCCCGGCCGCGTCCCGCCCGACCTCAGTCTCTTTTCGGAGCGAGAACTCGAGGAATATCTGCGGGAACAAGTGCAAGCAGATGGACGAGTAGATATGAACGAGTTGCGGCTCGTCTGTCGTCACGGTGTGGCGTATCTAGAAGGCACGCTGCCAAGCGAGGGGGAACACAGCATCCTGCTACAACTGTTGACGGATGTCGCGGGCCTGGAGGAGATCGTCGATCATCTGCAAGTGAAAGAGCTATTGTGGGAGCGCGAAGATCGACCTGAAACAGAACGGGCTGAAAAGCGCCTGTCAAGAGTGGAGCCTTCAGATACCGAAGACATTGTGGAAAGCCTGGAGGAAGGCATCGATTATGTCCCGCCGGTCAGCCCGATCCCCGAGGAGGAATGAACGAGGGCATTGTGCCGCTAACGGTCGCAGATGACGAAGTTGGTGCATCATATTGGTCCACGACCAACAGGGTGTTTCTGCCATTGTTCCTCGGCTCGGGCTGCGTGGTGTACGAGAGCGCCTGTCTCGTGCTGGGCTCCTTCATGCTTTCTGACGTCCCTATAGAGAGGATTACGTATGGTCAGCGAAAGCACCCATCAGTTCGTCCACATCCTAGCGGATTCGGTCACCCTTGAAGGTGATCTGACCATCCCAGCAAAGGCGCAAGGGGTGGTGGCATTCGCCCATGGGAGTGGCAGTAGCCGCCACAGTCCCAGGAACACCTTCGTCGCACAGGTCTTGCAGTCAGCCGGGCTTGGTACACTGCTGTTCGATCTGCTGACTAGAGAGGAAGAGGCAACCTACGAAACTCGCTTTGACATTGACCTGCTGACTCGCCGACTAGCGGCAGCTACTCACTGGCTGCAGCAGCAACCGCACACCAGAACCCTGGGCATTGGCTATTTTGGCGCCAGCACCGGAGCGGCGGCCGCGTTGCAGGCGGCGGCTGCACTAGGTTCGGCAATCGGGGCGGTCGTGTCGCGCGGCGGGCGACCCGATCTGGCTCGGTCCGCGCTGGCCCAGGTGCAGGCACCCACGTTACTCATCGTGGGCGGCGAGGATCACGTGGTCATTGACCTCAATCGACAGGCGTATGCACACCTGCGGGGGGAAAAGCAGTTGGTGATCATCCCCGGAGCAAGCCACTTATTTGAGGAGCCGGGCGCCTTGCAAGAAGTGGCACGTTTGGCGTCCCAGTGGTTCGTGCAGCATCTCCGCGCAAAGCCACTGGAGAGCCCGTAAGGCAGAATCATGCTGGGCTGTTGGAGTTCGGAACGAGACGGATGAGAAGGTAGAGGGGCAAAGGGGGACAGCAGAAAACCAAAGCCCCGCGCAGCCGTCCGGGCTACGCAGGGCTCACTGTGTCGTGCGCCGTCACGGGACAAAGCACTGCACTAAATACAAGCCAGATAGCTCCGTGTTCCGCTCGCAGTTATATCCCCGGTGCAGGCTTCGCGCTGCTTTGTCGTAGGATGGCGATTGCCTGCTCGTCAGACACCTGGGAGAAGTTCTCGAAAAACTGCCCGACCGCATAAAAGTAGTCCGGCGCGTATAAACACACCACCTCGTCTGCCTCTGCCCGAATCCGTCCCACTGTTTCCGGTGGGGCGACTGCCACGGCCGCGATGAGCTTAGCCGGCTGCTTGGCCCGCACTGCGCGCAACGCCGCAATCATGCTGGCCCCCGTGGCGATACCATTATCCACCACGATGACAATGCGCCCGGCAGGATTGAGCGGTGGACGGACAGGCGTGTACTGGGCACGGCGTTTATGCAAAGTCTTCAGTTGCGCCTGTTTCTCTTTCTCTAGGTAGTCATCATCGATCCCTAGCTCACGCACGTGTTCGCTCAGATACACACGCCCCGTTTCATCCACGGACCCGATCGCTAACTCCGGATTGCCTGGCGCTCCCAGTTTGTGCACCAGCACCACATCGAGTTCCCCGCCCAAGGCATCGGCGATAATTTTGGCCATCGGTACAGCGCCGCGCGGAATACCCAGCACCAGCGGGTTTTGACCCCGGTAGGCGGTCAGCTTCTCGGCCAAGAGACGGGCAGCGTGTTCGCGGTTGTGAAAGCGCATGACTACTTCTCCTTAATGCACCTGTGTGGGGGTTGGGATTTTCTCAATCCAGTATCACTAGAATGGCTTCCTCATAGAAGTAACAAAATCCATGCCGGACTAAAGTAGAGATATGAAGCCTTTGCGGCTTAGAGATTGGATCATTTTTGAGAAAATGAGTTGGGCGATTTTCTTAAAATTGGGCGAAGAGATATTTCTCTTATAGAGCGAAACGTTACGGAAAATCTTCTGAGCCACGGAAGGGAAACGGCACAGATCGTATTTAGTCATGAGTCACAAACTTTGTTGCCCAGAGTACCGCCAACCCAAGGAGCATCAGGGTGAACTGCACGATCGATTCACCCAGCTTCCTTCGTTGTGGTGGCGCAAAAATTGCCCTCCGAAGAAATGAGAATTACTATCTTTCTTCTGGCAGGCAAGAAACTGAGGAGTTTGCTCTCACGCATGCGCGATCCTATTCGAGTAGCAGTCCTTGGAACCGGGCAGATGGGCTCCGGGATTGCCAGCTTGGTGCTCGAAAAACAGGGCCTCACTCTCGTCGGCGCCTACGGAAGACGAAAAGAGCGGGCCGGTATGGACCTTGGCCGGGCGGTCGGGCTCGACCGGAAACTTGGCGTTGGTGTTAGCGCTGAACTTGCCCCCATGATTGAGCAAACTCGACCACACGTGGCGATCCAGGCTACCTGCTCCCGCATTACCGATGCCTGGGAGGAGGTCACAACGCTCGTGCGCCTTACCGGTAGCCCGGAGATCCCGGGCGGCTTAGGTACGCTCGCTCTCGCGGTCAATATGATCCCGCGCGTGCTGAATGCACCACCCGGACTCCACACCATGGCGGATCTGCCTGTCCCGGCGGCCATGCTGGGCGATGCACGGAGATTGATTCACGCGACGCCACAGGAGCGCAGTCATGGCTGAGGGCATTGCAAAAGGCACCTGGGTGGAGATCTATCGCATCGTTCTGCCGGCCGGCGAGCGTGCCCCGCAGGTCCCTGAGGACACCCAGCATGTGCCCCTTGAGATGCGGCGGGTGAAAGGCTTTCTTGCCGCCCCTGCTGCTCTTGGGGAAGAGGCTGAGATCGTCACGCCTGCGGGCCGCTGTCTACGCGGCACGCTTGTCGAAGTCAACCCCGTCTACACCAACGGCTTCGGCTCGCCGATCCCAAAGTTGTCCGCCAGCGGGAGCGAGGTGCGGACAATTTTGCGCAAGCGGGGCAGCATCCGATGACAAAGAAGTCGAGTTACCAAGAGGTGATGGCGCAGCGAGCCGAAATCGTGAAGGAATCGCTCGGCCTCGACTATGCGCAGTACACGGTAGGGGTGCTCGCTTTCGACTACGAGCGGCTCCTTGCTGATACAGGCTATGATGTGGAAACCGCATGCGCTGTGCAGCGCCGGACGGCGGTTGGCAACACACCGCTGGTGGAGCTTGAGAACATCACGGAGCTCGTGCGTGCCGTGGCGAGGCCCGGCAAGGGCTCACGTATCTTTGTTAAGGACGAGGCCGCGAACCCCTCGGGTTCGTTCAAGGATCGCCGTGCGGCACTTTCGCTGCACGAGGCCAAGAAGCAGGGTTACGACGGAGTCGCCGTGGCTACCAGCGGAAATTATGGCGCTGCAGTGGCCTCGCAAGCGGCCAAAGCGGGACTGCGCTGCATCGTGGTGCAGGAGGCTTTCGACAGCCACGGCATCGCGCAACCGGAAATCGCGGAGAAGACACGTGCCTGTGAGGCCTATGGCGCGGAAGTGATTCGTCTCTCGGTGGGTCCAGAGTTATTCTACGTTTTTCTGTGTGTTCTCCAGGAGACTGAATACTTCAACGCCTCACTCTACACACCCTACGCAATCCTCGGCATCGAGACGCTGGGCTGCGAGAGCTTGCGCAGCAGGTGAGAGCGCGCACGGGGCGTTTCCCGGACGTCGTCATCGCCACTCATGCTGGCGGCGGAAACGTGACCGGCACGGCGCGAGGGCTGCGCAAGGCCGGGGCCGTGGATACCCAGGTGGTGGCGGCTAGCGTCGATCTCTCGGGGCTCCACATGGCCTCGGACCATGACTTCAACCGGAAATCTTTCACTACCGGTCACACAGGTTTCTCCGTTCCCTTTACCACCTGGCCGGACCGGGCTGATGTGCCCCGCAACGCCGCGCGGCCGCTCCGTTACATGGATCGCTTCGTCACGGTGACTCAGGGCGAAGTCTTTTACGTCACCCAGGTCCTGGCAGAATTGGAGGGACTGCAACGGGGACCCGCCGGCAACACATCGCTCGCCGCGGCTTTCGCTATCGCCCGCGAGCTTGACCACGACCAGATCGTGGTGGTGCAGGAGACCGAATACACCGGCGCGGGCAAGCATCCGCTCGCCCAGCTTAGTCTTGCTAAACGGATGGGCATCGAGGTGAAGCGTGGTGACCCGCGGGAGAACAAGCCGGGCGAGCGGATTGTGCTTCCTGAACATCCCTCGCAGATCAAGGTTAGGGATATAGACCTTGACCAGCTTCGGCGCTCGTATCTGCGGAATGCCATCGGCGCGCTCCCCCAAGAAGTGCGTGTGAGCGAGGTTGATCTCGAGTTTCTTGCTGCCGAGACGCGTATGAACCGAACCTATGTCCAGGAGGTGATCGATGAAATGCGTAGAGAGAGCTGATGACTTCGCCTTACGCCGCCAACGGCTGCAGGCGATGTCGGATGAGGAGCTCCACACCTACTTCTGGAGCTTAGTGGAGAAAATCGTGGCGCCCCTCATCGAGGAAGCACGTACGCACACCACACCGTCTATCGAGCGCTCAGTGCTGCTACGTATGGGATTCTCGAGCATTGAGACCAAGGCTCTGGTCGAACAGATGGGACAGCGGGGGCTGCTGGGCCATGGTGCAGGCCGACTCGTGTTGGAGCTTGCCAAGGTGAAGGGGATCTCTGTGCGTGAGGCCGGGACAGCGCTGCTCGCGGGGCGCTACTGGGAGGACCTTCCTCGATGAAGCTTTCACTTGACCAAAAGCTCGATGTGCGCGAGGTTCTCAAGGACCTGGATCGTTATCGTCCTCAACGAAAGGGTTGGACCTGGCGCACGAAGATTGAGAACCAGCAGATCGGACCTTTCGTTTACCAGGACACCTCGGCAAACCTCCAGCACTCGATTCCACTACCCTCCGCCCACGCCTTCGGTGACATTGATCCGCAGTGTGACTTTGTAATCACTACGGAAATCGCCTCCGGACGTTTCGAGGATGATGTGCGCCGCATGCGCATGGCGGCCTGGCACGGCGCGGATCACATCATGGTCATTCGTACCACCGGTCAGTCGCACTTCGACGGACTCATCGAGGGAACGCCTGAGGGCGTCGGCGGTGTTCCCATCACGCGCAAGCAGATACGCGCGACACGTAAGGCGCTTGATGCCATAGAAGAGGAAGTGGGCAGGCCCATCAACTTCCACTCCTATGTGAGCGGCCTCGCCGGTCCGGAGATGGCCGTGCTCTTCGCGGAGGAGGGTGTGAACGGGGCGCATCAGGACCCACAATACAATGTCATCTACCGTGACATCAACATGTACCGTTCCTTCGTGGATGCCGCTGCCAAGGAGGCGTGGAAGGTGACGCCCGAACTCTTCGTGCAGCACGCGATCAACACCGCCTATTCGCGGGCCGTGGGGATGCCCGCCGAGCAGATCGCCCTTTCCACAGTCCCGCCCACCGCGCCACCGGCGCCGAAGCTGCGGCTCGACCTACCCTACGCCGTCGCGCTCCGTGACGTCTTCCAGGGTTACAAGATCCGCGCGCAGCAGAACACACGCTATATGGAGTCCGACACGTTAGAGGCGACGGTCACCCATGTGCTCGACACCTTGATCTCGCGTCTCACCTCCGCTGACGTGCAGAGTACCATCACGCCCGACGAGGGCTGTAATATTCCCTGGCACTACAACAATGTGGCAGGGGTGAACACTGCACGGCAGACGCTCATGGGTGCGGACGGCCTGATGGAACTAATCGAGTTCAAGAAGGACGGTCCGCTGTGGGAGCAGGCACGCGAACCCAAGGAGCGAGCGGTGCTCTTCCTAGAAGAGATCCTGGAAGGCGGCGGCTATTATGCGGCTGTCGCGGCGGGGCAGTTTGTCGATTCGGGCTACTTCCCCGAGCGCAAAGGTGACGGGATCATGCGTGATCCCAACGGCGGCGACGGCGCTGGAACCGTCCTTGCCCGCGCGCTCGACTACGGCGCGCCGGTGTGCAGCCACTTCGGCAACAATGCCTACGCCCACGGCACGGGCCAGCCTTGTGCCGCTTATGGTGGCTGCACCCTCTGTGATGCCACGAAGATCCAGTATATCGACGAGATGGATGCCGAAGATAATGTGGCGAAGCGCCTGGAAAAACCGCTTGCCGAACAGGCCGCCGGGATTTTGCGACCAGAGGTCGAGAAGCATGGCGATGGTGTTGTGTGTGTGACGTTGTTCGTACCCGAGCGGCCGCAGGTAGCCGAGGTGGCGGGGCTTGAGATGGGCAAAGCGCATGGGCCTCAAGAACCCCGAGGTGATCAGCCGCAGGCTGGGATGACGAAAATGTTCTCACGCGGCGAGTAAGAGCTGATCCTGTTTTTGTTCCGCTTTGCGCCGCGGGGCAAAGCGCGCCCGTCTCGTGGCCTGTACGGTTTTCCCCAGTTTTTCGCGACACCACGTGAGGACCGTTTTCGTCGGGACGGTGGTTAATGCCTGCTGGATGACCTCCGCGGTGGTGGGCGCGACGAGCGCCCCTAACGCTAACACCAACCCCGTCAGGCCACTGCGGGCTTGCTCGCCTTCCAGCCGTTTCCATTTGCCAAAGAGGGATTCGATCACTTCGCTACTGCCCACCAAGCGTTCCCCCGCTTTGGCTTTCGCCACTTCCTCGGTCACAAACTGGACGAACTCGGCGCACAGCTGCTGGGTCCGGGGCAACGGGCCCGCTGCTGCCAGTTGGTGCTGCAACTGCTGCGCCCCAC
>JBGPOI010000214.1:0-7793 GCA_041487975.1 Binatia bacterium
ATAAACTTTTCCATCGGCGGGCTGAACGGCACCGGGACATCTGGTGCGGTGAGACGCCTAACCGGCGCATCGAGCGAGTCGAAGCCCTTGTCGGCAATGACTGCGGCGATCTCTGCCGCCGCACCGGCGCGCAGATGACCTTCGTCCACGACCAACACCTTGTGAGTCTTGGCGACGGAATTCAGGATTATTTCCTCATCAAGCGGCACCAACGTCCGGGGATCGACGACCTCGACCGAGATACCGTCTTTCTCGAGCGCCTTGGCGGCAGCAAGGGCTTTCGACACCATGAGGCCGATGGCGACAATGGTGACATCCTTGCCCTCCCGCTTCACCGCGCCTTTACCCAGAGGCACGAGGTATTCTTCTTCCGGCACGGCTTCTCTCGACCGCCCCAGCCCCATGTGCTCGAAGACGAGCACGGGGTTGTTGTCACGAACCGCGCTTTTTAGCAGTCCCTTCATGTCATACGGTCCGGATGGAACCACGATCTTCAGGCCGGGCACGCTCATGAACTGGGCGTACACCGTTTCGGAGTGTTGCGCTGCTGCCTGACCCAACGCGCCATAGACCGTGCGAAACGTGATGGGAATATCCGCCTGGCCGCCGGACATATAGCGCAGCTTCGCGGCCTGGTTACACACTTGATCCCAACAGCAGTAAAAGAAGCTGGCAAACTCGATCTCGACGATGGGCCGCATACCGGCCATGGCCGCGCCGACACCGGCACCGGCATAGCCCGCTTCCGAAATAGGCGCATTGCGAATACGTTCCGATCCGAACTCATCGGTCAAGCCGCTGGTGGCGCCAAACGCACCAACCCACACATCTAATCCCATCACAAAAGTCAGCGGGTCGTGGCGCAATTCTTCACGCAACGCTTCATTGATCGCCTGGATGTACGTAATCTCGCGCATAACTTGTCTCCTGTGAGCAGTGAACCCTCAGCGTTCAAAGTTGTATGGAGAGAACCGGAGAACCGGGGAAACGGAGAAACGGAGAAGAAATCCTTAATTCCCCGATTCTTCCACTCTCCGATTCTCCGATTCATTCCCTCTACGCCGCCGAAAACACATCCTCCAGCGCTTCTTCAGGCCTGGGCAGCGGGCTTTCCTGAGCAAAAGCGACGGCCTCTTCCACCTCGCGCTTGACATCTGCCTTGATTGCGTCGAGTTCCACCTGAGTAAACATCCCACGAGCAGTAAAGCGCGTCTCGAAAGAAAGGAGAGGGCACCGCCGTTTCCACTCTTCGATCTCTTCCTTTGGACGATAGGCACGCTTGCCCAGAAACGCCTCTTCTCCAACCACGTGACCTTCCCAGCGGTAGGTTTTGCACTCGATCAACGAAGGTCCCTCGCCTCGGCGTGCTCGTTCCACTGCTTGCACGGCGGTTTCGTAGACTTCAGTGACATCATTGCCATTGACAATGATGCCCGGCATGTCGTGCCCTCTGGCGCGGTCGGCGATGTCTTTTACCGAGGTCACATCTTTCCCGGCAGTGAATTCGCCGTAGAGGTTATTTTCACAGACGTAGACCACCGGGAGTTTCCACGAGGAGGCGATGTTGAGGGATTCGTGGAACGTGCCTTCATTGGATGCCCCGTCGCCGAAGAAGCAGACCGCCACCTGACCACTTTTGCGCATCTTTGCGGATAAACCTGCACCGGTGGCAATCGGGAGGCCCGCACCGACAATACCGTTTGCACCCAGGATGCCGATGCTGAAGTCGGCGATGTGCATCGACCCACCCTTGCCTTTGCAGTAACCCGTGCTCTTGCCGAAGATTTCCGCCATCATCGGTTTGAGTCTGCCGCCCTTGGCAATCAGGTGGCCGTGCCCGCGATGAGTGCTGGTGATATAATCCTTATCGGTGAGCGCCGCGCACACGCCGGTGGGACTGGCTTCCTCGCCGATCGACACATGCACGAACCCGGGGACTTTGCCTTCCTTGAACAAGTCGCGCAGGCGTTCCTCAAATTGACGGATCGTCTGCATGGTGCGGTACATCTTGAGCAGTTTGTCTTTACCGATCTCTGCGGCCATACACGAGCCCTCCTTTACGTTCTTGCTCTGAAGAGCAAGACAGACACGTGTTCATAATCCGAAATCCAGGGAGCGGTCAACCGCCAGGGCAGCTTCAGGATTGAGCAGGCTGCTGAAAATGGTTCATGCTTCGACAGGCTCAGCACGAACGGGTTTGCGCCGTGCACCTGTCCGACCCGTTCGTCCTGAGCGCAGCGTGAGCGAAGTCGAAGGATGAACGGCGGTCCTAGCGCAGTTTCAGTATACCTCTTGGGGATACGAATGTAGGGGTCCGATTCATCGGACCCACCCAAGGGCTTGATAAATCAAGCCCCTACACTGCTCTGGCCGGATCGAGGATAACCGTATTCCCCAACAGGTTTCCTGCAGATGCACTAGCAATGGCCTAGAGGTGGTCTTGCTCCCTCAAGTCGCATCGAGGAAACTAGAGCCTGACGCAAAGGAGTGACATCATGCCTTATGAAGAAATCGAACTGAGTCGAGATTGTGAAGCCGTGCAGATCCCGCACGGCACAACGATCACTATCCCGCAGGGAACGCCGGCGGTTATCACCCAGGCGCTCGGCGACTCCTACACAGTACAACTGCCGACCCAGGGTGGACTTTACCGTATTGCCGATAAGGATGCGGATGCGCTCGGCAAAAAAAGTAAGGGACTCTCGGCCGCCGTCACGGCGACTGAGGAAAAGGGAACGGTGAGCGAGGAAATGATCTGGGCGCAGCTCAAGCAGGTGTACGATCCCGAGATCCCCATCAATGTCGTCGATCTCGGGTTGATTTACGACTTGCGGATCGATTCCCTGTCCAGTGGCGGAAACAAGGTCGTGGTGCAGATGACCCTCACCGCTCAGGGATGCGGTATGGGACCTTCCATCGCCAAGGATGCGCAGCACCGGATTGAGGCACTGCCGGACGTGACAGAGGCAGAGGTGCGGGTGGTGTGGGACCCACCCTGGACTCCAGAAATGATGTCACCCGCAGGCAAGAAACAACTCGGGGTTGAATGATACGAAGTGACAATCCATAGGGTGCATGACATGCACCCTACAGGGGGAAGGCTGCGAGAGAGGAAAAAACGTGCGTTAATGAAGAGCGTGCGGCTCGCTCAGGGTGAAAGCCGCGATAGTTGCGTCAAAGCGCTCACCCCCTGCGGTCGCCATTTGATAGGCGCCGTGCATCGAACCGAACGGAGTCGTCAACGGACAGCCCGAAGTATACTCGAAAGACTGTCGCGGCTCGAGCACCGGCTGTTCGCCAACCACTCCCGGACCGCGCACTTCTTCCACGTGACCGGTGGCGTCGGTGATGATCCAATGGCGGCTCAGCAGTTGCACGGTCACGGAACTTTCGTTGGCAATCCGCACGGTATAGAGGAAGAACCACTGGTTCTGGTGCGGTCTGGAACGGCTCGGGTCGTATTGCGATTGGACCTGGACCCGAATCCCCTGGGTCACAGCTTCGGAAGTAAACACAGCAGGCCTCCCTCAGGCGGAAAAGTGCAAAAAGTCTAGGCGTCTCCTCTCACTCCGTCAACGGAGCCAAATCCAAGAAGGGACAATCCCTTCGCCCCTGCCCGGCTGGCTGTCCGCGTTTCACGTCTCCGCGACATGCCCCGCGATCATGGCCGCGAGTTGCTTGCCATGATCGCCGCTGAGTTGGCGCGCCGGCCAGCCGATACCGAGTCCGGCTCCATCCGCATACTTAGGGATGATATGAAAGTGCACATGCATCACCGCCTGATGCGCTCCCACCCCGTTGTTTTGCAGGATGTTGAAAGCGGCCGCACCGGTAGCTCGTAAGACCGCGCGGCTGAGGCGTGGTAGCACCCGGCCGATCGCCGCCGCGGAGTCGTCGGAGAGCTGGTCGATTGTCACCGCCGCCTCTTTGGGGATGACCAACGTATGCCCCCGACTCAGCGGATTGACATCAAGGAACGCCAGCACCTTGTCGTCTTCGTAAACCCGGTGGCAAGGAATCTCACCGGCGATAATTTTAGAGAAGATCGTGTCCGCCATGCCGTGAGAGTAGCGCAGTTACTGGGCGCTTACCACCGGCCTCTGCCACCCTGAGCGAAGCGGAGAATCTCGTTTTGCTGAGACCTCTCGCTTTCAGCTCAGGATGATAGCGCGCGAGGGAGTGACGAATACACCGCGGCGTTAGTTATATTTGCGCAGTTCCAGGCGGGCGATCTGATTGCGATGGACTTCATCCGGGCCGTCGGCAAAGCGCAGCGTTCGTGCCTGCGCATAGGCGTGCGCCAGGCCAAAGTCTTCGGCCACGGCACCACCGCCATGCACCTGCATCGCCCAGTCGATCACTTTCAAGGCCATGTTCGGCGCCATCACCTTAATCATGGCGATTTCCATCCGAGCCGCCTTGTTCCCGACGGTGTCCATCATGTGCGCGGCCTTGAGCACCAACAGGCGCGCCTGATCGATCAGGATACGCGATTCGGCGATACGCTCCTGGGTCACGGTGCGTTCGGAGAGCGGTTTGCCAAAAGCGACGCGCGCCTTCGCCCGTTTGCACATCTTTTCCAAAGCGCGCTCAGCTTGGCCGATCAAACGCATGCAGTGATGGATACGGCCGGGACCGAGGCGACCCTGGGCGATCTCGAAACCACGCCCCTCACCTAACAACAAGTTTGACGCCGGCACGCGCACGTCCTTAAACTCCACCTCCGCGTGTCCATGCGGCGCATCGTCGTAGCCGAACACCGAGAGCATACGAACAATCCGGAGGCCCGGCGTGTCGCGCGGGATGAGAATCTGTGACTGCTGGCGATATTTGTCCGGATTGTTGGGATCGGTCTTGCCCATGAAGATGAGGATTTTGCAGCGCGGATCGCCCATGCCCGATGACCACCACTTGCGACCGTTGATCACATAGGTGTCGCCGTCGCGCACGATACTCGATTCGATGTTAGTCGCGTCAGACGAGGCCACTGCCGGCTCGGTCATAGCGAAGCACGAGCGGATCTTGCCTTCGAGCAACGGCTCCAGCCATTGTTTCTTGTGTTCCTCGGTCCCGTAGCGCTCCAGTACCTCCATGTTCCCGGTATCAGGAGCGGAGCAGTTAAAGACTTCCGGCGCGATAAACGAGCGGCCCATGAACTCGCAGAGTGGTGCGTACTCCAGCTAGGTCAGGCCGCCGCCGCGCTCGCTCTCGGGCAGGAACAAGTTCCACAGGCCCGCGGCTTTCCCCTTCGCCTTCAATTCTTCCATGATCGGCGGGATCTGCCAGCGGTCCCCCTGCGTATTGAGCTGAGTGACGTAAGTTTCCTCGTGCGGGTAGACATGCGCGTCCATGAAGTCCTGGACGCGCTTCTGCAAAGCTTTCACCTTGGGAGAATACTCGAAATCCATCGTTCTGCTCCTTCCTTGGATGTTCCTACCGTAAGTGGCTGGGATACACTAAGAAATAGTGGTGGGCAAGTCAAATAAGAGAAAACACCCTCCCCTTCGTTCTTCACGCGGAAAGGCTTGACGATCATTTCCCATGTAATCACAATGACCGCAGAGAGAAAAAGATATGCAAAAAACGGTCGGATCGAGAGAACTCAAGACGCATTTAGGCACCTACCTGCGTCAAGTACAGAAAGGTTTGACCATTGTGGTGACTGACAGAGGACATCCGGTTGCAGAGTTGCGACCCCTGGGTTTGGAAGGTCGAGGAGAGGAGACTCGACTCGATGAACTGGTTGCACTCGGTTTGCTCAGCCGCAAGTCAAAGGAGCCGCTCGCCCCTTTCCGGCCTATCCGCTGTGCAGGACCACAGCTGTCTGAGGCGGTCATTGAAGACCGGGAGGACCGGTTTTGATCCGTTACTTCGATGCGAGCGCCTTGGCCAAGCGTTACGTTCATGAGGCAGAGAGTGATGTGGTTCGCCGCCTTTTGGCAGAAAGTATTCCAGCGACAAGCAGGCTTTCTGAAGCGGAGGTCGCTTCAGCGTTGGTTCGGCGTTGTCGCGAAGGAGCTTTCTCCGTTGGAGAAAGGGATCGTGCGTTGGTAGCCCTGCGTGCCGATTTTGTTTCCGTGTATGTGGTAGAACTACTCCCTGAGATCAGCGCTGCAACCGTGGAACTGCTCGTGCGCTACCGGCTACGCGCTGGTGATGCAATTCAGTTGGCCTCTTGCCTCTATCTCCAACAACAGAGCGGGCTCTCCATCGATTTTGTTGCTTACGACACACGGCTGACTGAAGCAGCGCAGCAAGCAGGGTTGACGCTCATGAGCTAGTTGGCGATCAGGTTGGAGAGACTCGCAGAGGAAAGTTCTGCTGGCTCCCCCTAGGCTCCGTATGAGATGCAAGATCATTAACTTTCATCAAGACGAGTTGGGCGACTGGATCGCCGATCTGGAGTGCGGACACACGCAAATTTGAACTTGATGGGTTGCCCCTGGCTTCGTCATTCCCGCGAAAGCGGGAATCCAGGGCGAAGGGCTGGGATTCCGGATGCCCGCCTGCGCGGGCATGACGGAACCGAACCCCTCAAAATCACCCTGACAGACTCCCAGTGGTGCAGGCATCTTGCCTGCATGGTTGGCAACGCGGCCAAGATGGCCGCGCCATTAGGGCACGAAGAGCACCTCCGAGTGAGAACTGCTGGACAGCCCAACTTTCAAAAAGCAGTTACCGATCTCACCTTGGCAAAGGGACATATCGGCCTTGTCTAATCCTCCCCTATGGCTACCCGTTGCGGCCACTCATCCAAAGGCGACCCCGACAATCTTTGCGATCGGTGCGAAGAACACGCGCGGCAGATCCACCGCGAGCTGCACGGTTACTTTTGCATCCATTGCGGACAAACCACGCTTGCGGGAGCCTTTGAGCAGCATAAATGGAGCGTCTACTACCGCGAGGGATACCACCCCCGAGGCCGCAGAGTGCGGATGTAAAACAATTCCACATTACAGTGAAAAAAACCCGCGTCCGGAGGGCGGGTTTTTCCTTGCCCTACAAGGCCTCGCTATCGTAGAATTCCACAGAATAGTTATTGTGTAGAATTGAAAATCAGTCTGCAAAAAAGGAGGGAAGATGAAAGTGTTGATTAAAAGCGCGTGGGGCTCGAACGACCCCACACAAGCGGCGTTTCCTTTCTTACACGCCAATGCCTTTGCGGAAGCTGGCCACGAGGTGCAGATTTTCTTGCTGGGCGAGGCCGTCTCGCTGCTGCGCACTCCCGTTGCCGAGGCCGTCGTACCCGTGGGGTGGCCTCCCCTCGCCCAAACCTTAGCACGAACCATCGACCTCAAGATCCCGATCAATGGCTGAACGGCCTGCTCCAAGGCCCGTGGGGTCTTTGACGCAGACTTGGCCGCAAAGAACGCAACTTTTATTACGCCACCCATCTTCGTTAAGCTTGTAGAGTGGGCCGATAAAATTATCAGTGAATAAAACCGAACAGGTATTCTGTGGAATTTGGCAAAAGGCCGTGCTGTCATACGACAATGAGGACGCAGAGGAGAAATAAATGAGGAAGAAAATTACTGGGCAATGGAAGGAGTTGCAGACGATACCCACCATTCCCTCACAAATATGCTTCACTGCCTGCCTTCGCTTCACTCGCGCTGCTCTTCAACCCGCCGCCGCTCCCCTGTCCCCTTTCCCTCAACCTCTCTTCCATCCCGTGTCTTGTGGTTTCTCTTCGGGAGTTCTTTGTCAGAGAGTTTCCGACAGGGATGTCACCTGCCGAACCGCTAAAGTGGTGCAGGCATCTTGCCTGCATGGTTGGCAACGCGGCCAAGATG
>JBGPOI010000215.1:0-7782 GCA_041487975.1 Binatia bacterium
CGGACTGCTACTACTCGGCGGGCTGGCCGCCTTTGTTCTAGTCAGACGGGTGCCTGCGCACGCGCAACAACCCGCCGCCCGCCGCGAACTGGCCACGGCGACCTTCGCCGGCGGGTGCTTTTGGTGTATGCAACCGCCGTTCGAAAAACTTGATGGTGTCGTGTCGACGACGGTGGGCTACACCGGTGGTCACACCAAGAACCCGTCGTACGAGCAGGTATCGGCGGGCGGGACCGGCCATGCCGAGTCCGTGCAGATCGTCTACGACCCCGCGAAGATCAGCTACACGCAGTTGCTTGACGTGTTCTGGCATAACATCGATCCTCTCACGTCGAACGGGCAATTCTGTGGCCACGGCAATCAGTACCGCACCACGATCTTCTTCCACGATGAGCCGCAGCGCCGCCTCGCGGAAGAGTCGCAGCGGCGGCTCGAGGAGTCTAAGCACTTCGATCGTCCCATCGTTACCGAGATCGTGCCTGCCACGGAGTTCTACCCAGCCGAGGAGTATCACCAGAACTACCATGAGAAGAATCCCGTGCGGTACAAGTTCTATCGCTGGAATTGTGGCCGGGACCAGCGCCTGGCGGAGTTGTGGGGAACAGTACCTACTCACGCGGAGGCAGCGCGATGAAGCAGGGATGCCCAATGGTCGGCAAGGTTTTGGCCGGTCTCTTTCTGCTCGTTGCCCTGAGGGCGGACATTGCCGTCGCCCAACCTGCAACGAAGGGCTGGAATGCCGAGGAGTTCCACAAACCTAGTGACACCGAGCTCCGGCACTCCCTCGCGCCGCTGCAATACCAGGTCACGCAGCAGGAAGGCACCGAGCCGCCCTTTCACAACGAGTACTGGAACAATAAGCAGACCGGGATCTATGTCGATGTGGTCTCGGGCGAGCCGTTGTTCAGCTCCCTTTTCCGGTTCGCCTCAGTTGGGGGTTGACGGACTTGCAGCGGTCGGGGTGACTGTAGGACGCACAACCAGCGTCGGCGTGTTCCCGTGCTGCACGACTCTTCGGGCCACGCTGCCCAACACAAAGCCGGCCAGCCCGGTACGGCCGTGGGTGGTCATCACCACCAGGCTGCCCGGATGGTCGTGGGCGTACTCCACGATTTTTTCGGCGGGCAGGCCCATAGGGGCCACCGTTTGTACGTTGAACTCCTTGCCGTGCAAGGTGACGGCAAGCTGGTGCAGATAACTTTCAGCGGCTTCCTGCAAGCTTTCCAGAATCAGCGGGTAGTTCGTGTGGGTTATGCCAGTCGGGTCGGCAATATCGAGGGAGAGCGTCTCCACGACCTGCAGGAGAACCAGAGGCACTTTGATGCTGGCAGCCAGCGCTTCGGCCAAGGGCAGAGCAGCCTTTGCTACTGGTGAGCCATCCAGAGGAACGACGATTTGACTGAGTTCCGGCGAGGGGGCCACCTGCGTAGCGGTAGGCCGGATGAGCAACAGCGGCGTGTGGGTGGCGTGTAGCACTTTCTCTGCCACGCTGCCATGGAACCAGCGTTGCAGCCCGGAGCGCCCATGAGTCGCTAAGGCAATGAGATCCATCCCCTCCTGGTGCGCATAGCGGACGATCTCGGTTGCGGCGACGCCGACCGTTACCCGACTGTGAACTTTGACCCCGGCGTCGGTCAGTTGCTGCGCCACGCGGCTCAGATAGTCTTGCGCTTGGATCTCGGCCTGCTGGATCACCGGCTGCAGAAGACGATGGGGTTCGTCCCTCTGCATGTCCTCCGACAGATGTACGACGTGGAGTAACGTCACGTCCGCACCGACACCCTTGGCCAAGGTGCTCACAGAGGCGAGAATGGTCTCCGCCAGGGGAGACCCATCCAGTCCAACCAGGATGTGCTGTAGCATGGAGCCTTCCTTTCCGCAGCCGTTAAGCGCTTCGGCAAGAGGAGCACCGGTTTCTATCCCACTGAGAAGCAAAAGGGAATGAGCCCTCTTGTCATGCGGCCTTCCTTGATCGCGTCAGCGGAGTTGGCTCGGGCTGCTGCCTGGACCCGTAAGGTAACCGACAAACTCTCCAGCGGCGTGGAAGCAGAGTAACCCGGCGATGAGTGGAGCACTGGCCAGCGCGGGGATGCGATGACGGGGTTTGCGCAGCGCGATGCGCAGGGTGATGCGGAGCGTATCGATGAGTACTCTTACCGGTAAGGCTAGGCCTCGGGCGAGTTGGAACAGCCACGTGCGGCGTGAGACATGTGGGCGATGAAACCCAGCGGTGCAACGTCCATCGTGATAGTGAATGAGACAGCTACCGAGGAAGCCGAGTGACTGGACATGTTCGACCACTATCCTATCGTCATTGACCAACTTCTCTCCTCGTTCGCGCAGGAGTTGTTTGTAGTGCGCTTCCACCATGCCAATCGCCGGGTACGCGGCCGGGAGCACGCGCCTCTTGTACGAGATGTTTGCCTGGCCCGTCACCTCCTCACGTTCACCGGTTGGAAGCGGCAACAGGAAGGCGCCGTTCGCGATGAGGAAGTTCGCCCAGTCACTCAGATGTTCGGTCGCCCCATTCTCAACCGCGCCGCCAATCACGGCCGCAGCGGGCCACTCACGATGGGCCTGGAGGATTTGCCTACACCAGCCTGGGGTCACACGGCAGTGATCCTCGGTCACCGCGACGATGTCGCCCTTCGCCGCGGCCATCCCCAGTGCACGCAACTGAAAAACGGTGGCTCCCAGGGCTTTGAGCCAGCGGACCTGCGGGTAGCGCGACTCGGTATCCGGCAGGCCCCGGCCGTTTCCATCGGCGACGATGATTTCGGCCCTCAGCTCGCCTGCTTGCGCATAGAGCGAATCCAAGCAGCCGCGAATCTCGGGCCACGCTTGAGTAGTGGCAATGACCACAGACAAGGGGGGAGGCATATGCTTGCGTGTAAATTCTACTCGACTGGCGACCGGGAACTCCCTGTTGTCCTGGATGCCCAACCTGAGGTCAGCCACCGTTGTCCCCCAGCCTCGACCAGCAGCCCCTCAACCCCAGGGAAGCGCTGCAAAAGGGCGATTCCCTCGTGCTCTCCCAAAATGAGTAGCGCCTTACTCAAGGCCTCGGCTTGGGTCGCGTTCGGGGCGATGACACACGCCAGGAGATCTCGCCGTAACGGCTCGCCAGTGCGAGGGTCGATGACGTGCCCGTAGCGGTTGCCGTTCACCTCGAAGGTTTGTCCCAGACTTGCGGACACCGAGAGCGCCTGATCACGCAATGTGATGACCCTAACGGTCTCGCCGTCCGGTTGTTGGACCAGCAGACGCCAGCCCTCGGCGTCCGGCGGTGCACCCAGCGCCCAGATGCTGCTCTGGCCAAAATCGAGCAAAGCCTGAGACAGACCCTGCTCCTTGAGCAGACCGGTCAGTCGGTCGAGGGCGTACCCTTTGCCGATTCCTCCCAGGTCGAGGGCCATGCCTGGCCGCGCGAGGGAAACACGACGATCAGGTGAGAGCTTGAGCTTCTCGCTGCCGACTCGGGTGCGGGCCTGCTGTACGGCAGGAGGAGAAGGGAGGGCGCGGGTAACTGCGGCCCGGCGCCACAAAGCCATCACCGGTCCTACTGTAATATCAAACGTTCCACCCGTAGTCCGCCAGTAGAAAAGCGATAAGGACAAGAGGTCGGAAACTTCGGGCGGGACGATTTGTGCGCCGCGCCCAGCCCGGGCGTTGAGCCGGCTGATCGGGCTGTCCGGCGAAAAAGTAGTAAGGAGAGCGTCAAGGTGAGTAGCCGTGGTGAACAGAGTAGCCACGGTTCGTTGGCCCTGGACCGCGTCGGTTGCACACAGAGTGATCTCCAGAACCGTACCCATGACATACCGACCGTCGCTGACGCAACCTGTGGCCGGTTGAGCGAGAGCAAAGAGAGCAAAGAAACACATGACAATGCGCTTCTGCCAATTCGCAATCCGCTTCGGCCTGGCTTTTCCATTGGCCAGGCAATCCGCAATCGTGCCAAGGTCTGTCACATCAACTCCCGACCCTCTTCCGCCTTTGGGGCTTGGAGGTGCCCACCACGGTAGGTGTCCTGAGTGCCAGTGAACACTGCCCAGAGGCTGACACAGATCAACACCGCCAGGCTGACCTCTAAGACGACAAAGCCAATAATTTTAACATACGCGAAGAGGGGATGAACGAAGCGCACGAGCCAGCCGCCGCCTTCGTCCAGTAGGGCCGCGGAAAAGGGCACGACGATGAACCACGGCTTGAGTTCCGCGCGCAACGGCACAAACAGCATCAGGTGGGTGAGAGTGAGCAGCAAAATGCCCATGGCGAAGAGGTGAAAGTGGGCAATTTCCAACATGCCCTGGTAACTGCGGGGCGGGAGAAACTTTTCCTCCGAGCTGAGGTAGTATTCGCTGACCGACGCGTAGGTCAGGGCCATCTTGTTGAAATAGAGGAGCGCATTGGTAAGCCACAGTACCGCCACGTAGACGACAAAAAGCACGATGATGAGCTGCAGAAGGCGGTTTTTTGACCACTCGCCGGTGATGACGAAGCGCATTAGGGTTATTGCCCTTCCTGAATCAGCACCTGAAACAACGCCAGCGCCTGGCGCACCGCGTTCGTGACTGATTGTGATGATAACGTGGCGCCGGCGATGCCATGGATGGTGCGGTGCAGTTGTAGATCTGGGCCCAGGGGTTGCTGGTTAAACTGCCGCAGCCAGCGCTCGGGCGGCAGATAGTCTTCGGGCTCATGAAACGCCAGGACCAACACGCGTTGCACGACGCCGGCAGGCGAAAGCACGATGAGAAAAGTCGCGGGCAGGGTGCGCACCATGCGGGAGTCGAGGAAGGCGTAGCCCAGCACCTGTTCGTTTTTGTAGCCGGAGTAGACGGTCGCCTGCTTGGATTCGAGCGGCGTGGTGGCGAGAGTCGTCACCCGTTTCGCTTGCTCCTCGGAGAGCGTAAACGTGCGATTCTCTACCCGCTCGGCCTCAGGAAAAGCGAGCGCAAGGGCTTCCTCTCGTGAGTGCAACACCTTCGCTTGCACGGGGGTGGCGGCCAGTGCCAAGGGCAAGCCAAGCAAGAGCGTAATGGGTATCCCCAACCTCGCCTTCCAGACCACGCTTCACCTCGTATCCAGACTGCCTCTCCCATCACGTGAGAGAAGGAGAAAGAATCTTCTTAAAACCCAAACGTCATACCGGCAAGGAGGGCGTGCGCATCATGCTCTTTGGCTGTCGTTCATGAGATTCCCTCCTCCGGTGGTAGTGCTGTCCTTCCCCACCCTGCGCCGTTTGTGGTTGCCATGGAGTTTCTTGACAACCTGGAAGGTTCTCCTTAGGATTCGCAGGATGCAACATCTTACGCAATATATCCCATCACGCTATAAGAGGCGTTTTCGTCAAGGGTTCGCGATTGGCGGAATTCTCCTCTTCAGTCTCCTCACCCAGTGCGGGAAAAAAGAAGAGCCGCCCCCACCTCAGGCCGAGAAACCGCAATCGCTGATGGAGCAGTACAAAGGCGCTTCGAAATCCACGGCCGAGGATCCGGGGCTGGCAGCCTCGCCAGGCCAGATGAAAGAAGAAGAGAAGAGTAAGAAATAGGGGTGGGGGATTGGGAGCAACCCCCAGCACCCTACCTTCCTCCCGGCCGAACTCTTTGCTCACGCATCTGCCATAACTTCTTCAGGGAGAAAGGGAGGCAGAAGTGTCCTCAAGGGGTAAGTGTCCTCATGCGAATCCTTTGCCCGTCGGGAACAGCGGAGGGAGAGACACGGAGAACAGCGGCAAGGAGATACTCCATGATTAAGGCGGCGAGCTTTCCTGAGGCGCACCAGCAGCGCTACCTGCTGCCGGAGTACCCGGCGGTTTATCTCGACACCTACATTACCAACCTGATTGCCGACTTTCGCGACGCGCAGGACCCGGCCCATCTCGACGGAGGGCAGGCGCTCTTCGCCGAGTACGGTGCAGGCATCGCGCTCACCCACGCGCATCCCGTCGCGCAGTGGCAGGTCTACGTGTCCGGCGCCGCGCTGCTCGCCAAGAAGCAGGTCCTGCCCGTGACGATCCAGTACACCGACGCGTGGGTGCCGTACGGGCCGATTGAGGTCGCGCAGGCCGGGTTCGCCCTCCTCGCCCTCTGGCCGCGACCGAACGATGAGACCTATGAGATGCCCAAGGACGCGGACACGATCCGCGCACACCTGCGAGGCAAGCCGCACCGGATGCTTCTCACGCGCATCGACATCACCGACGAGTTCCCCACAAGCGCGTCTGAGACGACGCTGATCGAGGAGGCCGCTGTGTGGGCGCGCCGCTGGCGGCTCCCGGCGGGCGCGACCTTCGAGACCCCGGCCCCGTCCCAGGGCGGAGGTCAGTTTTTCATTCCCCTTCAGGGATCGGTTGCGTACGAGGGACGCGCGTACGCGCGCTGGTCGGCGGTCTACGTGGGTCCTCAAGACAGACGGATCATGCTCCGAGCGGGCGCAGACGGCGCCGACGTGCTGGGGACTCAGTTTCCGCCCAGCGATTAGCCGGAGTGGAGCGTGCACAGTAGCCGGGACAGGCCCAGCCCTCAGAGGGCATCGTATCATCTGACCCTTGAGGGACATCACCTCCCTCCTGACAAGGTAAAGAGCGGCGATGGTAAGGGTTTTCCCTTTAGAGCCGATCTTATCTTTTAGGAGGAAAACTCTGATGACTCGTCTCTTGAGCAGACTTCGGGTAGCCCTTTATTTTATCGCCTGTGGGGGAACTGTGGTTGCCCTCTGTCGCAGCTTTGGAGTTGACGCGAAGACGCTCGGCTATTGGTGTCTCATGGCATGGCTTGTGATGGCGGGGGTGATACTAGTGACGGGCCTTATCGTGCCGGTGTGGGAGAAAGCTGGTCAGCCATCACATACCAGGCAGAAAAGAAGGGGCTCTCTGGCACGAACGGTTACTACAACTAGCGAAAGCCCCACCACCTTTGCGACCATGAAGGAGCCCCGTGTTGAAATCCATGGTTAGGGCGGCCTAGATCTCTGTAAGGGGGCAGTTTTTGCCTTCCTGAATAAAAGACAAGGCGCGGCTTCTTCCCCCTCGGTGAATTTTCTCCTTCGTCCATCCGTCTATTTTTGTGTATCTCCCACCTCCGCCCAACTCCTCTACCCCGGCAATCTCCTCCCATCGCGGGGTAGAGGACTTTTCCTCAGATGCAGAACGGCAAGCTCCAGCAGCAGCGAGGGGACCAGAACCAGAGAGCAGTTCCTTTCTACGGCGTCTCGTCGGCCTCCTCCTCATCTCCTTGCTGGCGCAGTGCACACCAGTAGAACATGCCCACCAGGTGCTTCCTCTTCCCCAGGTGCAGGAGCAGTCCCAAGCTCCAACTCTTACGCCCGAAGAGCAATTGGAACTCTTCAATACTTTCTTAGATCGAGCCTGACGAAGACCACTGAGAAGGCCGGGGTGATGGTCGGGGAAGCCAAGCGGGTACACTATTTCCGGCACATCTTTGCCACGGAGCTAGTGGAGGGAGGGAAGGTGGACCCTTTTACTCTGCCAGATCTCCGGGCACTCTAGAATTGAGACCACAAAAAGGTATACTCACCCGCGACCCGAGTATACAAGAAAGATGCTTGAGGCGTTGCCTTTTGCGCCACGTGACACTACAGTGACACAAGTCGCCAAGCGGGCGAAAAGAGTTATTGCCCTGACTGACCGAAAAGCTCTAGTGTCCGCCTAGTCAGACCCCCACGGAGAGGTGGCCGAGTGGTCGAAGGCGCTCGCCTGCTAAGCGAGTGTACGGCTAATAACCGTACCGCGGGTTCAAATCCCGCCCTCTCCGCTCTTCA
>JBGPOI010000216.1:0-7762 GCA_041487975.1 Binatia bacterium
GAATGCACAGAATATTGAACAGGTCGGCTTTCTTCAGCGCGTACAGCCCCTCCTTCTTGTCCTCCTTGCCCATGCCGGTGAAGTCGTTGACATCGAGATGACCGCCGTCGCTGGCTTGGTCCACGTCCGCCACTTTAGTGTTGGTAGCGACCAGATTATCGGCCCACACATCGCTTTCGTTCTTGGTCTTGTCGGGGTCGGGATGCTTGTTGGGTTTCGCACCCGGCAACGCGCCGGTCATCAGCACCAGCCGCGATTCGTTAGCGAGAACCTTATCCACCTGCCGCACGTGGCCCGGGACTACCGACACATTGCGGAATACTTCGACCTGTCCAGTCATTCCGTCTCTAACCGACAGATTGAATAGGTTTGCCGCGTCCGTACCCTTCACATCATGATCGATGCGCGCACGTAAAGCGTTTCCCCATGTACCTTCGTATTTGGCTTCGAGACCGAGCCCGTTGACGGTCAGCGTAGCTTTGTTAATCGGCGCGGCCTTGACGGCCGCCGCGTCGGCGGCTTTTTTCACGTCCGGAACGGTCGCGCCTGCGACACCGGCTGCCTGATTCGCCGCATCGGATACGACCTTGGCGGCGCTCTTCTCAGGCTCGGTCAAGAAAGTATCCGCTTTGGTCTTTGCCGCCACCGCAGCGGCAGCAGCGTCTGCGCCCGCCACCGCAGCGGCGGTATCCGTGGCGGCCTTGAGCGCCTTATCGCGGTCAGCTTTCGACGCAAATTTGGGATGAAAGAGGCGCACAATGAT
Organism: Binatia bacterium; assembly: GCA_041487975.1. Classification (GTDB taxonomy): domain Bacteria; phylum Desulfobacterota; class Binatia; order Bin18; family Bin18; genus JACQEL01. Next base: position 764 of record JBGPOI010000216.1, read on the forward strand.
AGCTTGGCTGCCACCGTTCAAATAGAAGTCCCGTACCGCATAGCCCAGCGTGCTGTCCGCCCACAGCCCGCCGAAGATACGCTCGAAATCTCCGTAGCTGTTTATGGTGATGGCGTCATCCGTTGGGCCTCGCAACGCGCGACCGATGAAAGCGGTGATCGACGTGGCAACGCCGGTAATAGTGCGCACCCCGCTTGGAATTTCTTCGATGTACACCCCTGGATAACTGACTTGAACAGGCATTGACTATCCTCCCTTTTCCGACGACTCGCTGTCCTTGGGGATGGCCCCAAAGGTTTGTTCATATCGATCAATAGACTCCCGCAGGATCTCTGATAGCGCCTTGGCGTAGACTGGACTGGTAATGATCCGGGTGTGGAAGTATATCTTTTCGCTTTCCGGCGCGACCTGGCCACAGTCAAGCAGGAACTCGAAGGCGTTATGACCGATCTGGAAAGAGTTGGCATAGCGCCCTTCAAGCGGGTCGGGACGCCGGGGGTCTTCGCCCTTCTGGCTCATCAGTACCTCACCTGTCGATTGGCGATGGCGAATTGCTAATCGCAAGAGTCGGCCTAAAGACGCAGCAAGATCGGGACCACCCTCCGCGAGCGCGGGCCTTTTCTCAAGAAACCACGAGAAAGCAAATAGTTTTTCCCGTTGCGCCTCGCCTTGCCCGCGTTCTCCAGGCAGGAAGTGTCACACAAGGTGTTACACTTCTACGACGAGCGCGAAGAGGAAGCAGGATTGGGAGTAGAGCGCGACGATCTGTCTGTCGGGATTCACCTACAGGGATGTGGGGGTTTCCCCTACATCTCGACGGCTGACGGGCCATGTTCCTCAGTCAGACCGTCCTTCTTCACCCCGTCGGCCTTGGTTCATTGCGCGGATCGGCAACAAGGCTCTCTTGTCACACCAGAGTGTTACAGTGTTGTCTCATCGGTCGGAGCAATCGCCCAGAGGTCTTCCGGCTCACGTTTCCGTGCGCGGATCGCTTTGCCTCCGCTCACCACGTGGTATTTCACCATCTTGCGATACAGGGTCATCCGCGACCAGTGGAGCTTTTGGGCTGCGCGACTCTTATTCCAATTGGTGGAGAAGAGTGCAGCGAGCAATTGGCTGCGCTCGTCTTGGGGAAGCTCGGTCACCGCGCGCAACCGTGTGCAGAATTGTTGTGGAAGATCCGCGAGCGAGATCCTCCGCGAAGGTCGGTTGATGAAGGCGGCTTCGATGAGATTCTTCAGCTCGCGCACGTTGCCCGGCCAATCATAATGGAGCAAAGAGGCGAGAGTTTCCGTGGTCACGCCTTCGACCTGCTGTCCGAACTGACGGTTCATTCCATCAATGTAGTACTGGCACAGAGCTGGAAGATCCTCTTTCCGCTCACGCAGCGGAGGCAGATGAATGTTAGCAACATTTAGGCGGAAATAGAGATCGGCCCTGAATTTCTCTTCCGCCATCAACTGATCCAGGTTGCGATTGGTCGCGGCGATGACGCGGATGTCCAGAGGAATGCTCCTCGTCCCTCCGAGACGCTCAACCGACTTGCTTTCAATGGCGCGGAGAATCTTCGCTTGGGCGTACTGACTCATGTCACCGATTTCATCGAAAAAGAGGGTTCCGCCATCAGCAAGCTTCAGCCTCCCTTCCTTGAGGGTATGCGCTCCAGTGAAAGCGCCGCGCTCATAGCCGAAAAGCTCGCTCTCCAGCAGACTGTCTGGGATCGCGGCGCAGTTGATACAGACGAAAGGTTTTTGCCGGCGGCGGCTGTAGCAGTGAATGAGGGACGCCACCAGTTCTTTGCCCGTGCCGGTCTCTCCGGTAATGAGCGTATGACTCTCAGTCGCGGCGACCTTCAGGAGGTACGTTTTGATCTCCTGCATCGATGGGCTCCCGCCGATCATGCCGTAGCCGTCGCTCCCTCCGCCATTGGTTGCTCTAGGTTCGGCGGGGAGCTTAGTCAAAAGGCAGCGCTGGACACTCGCGAGCAGCGCGATGAATGAAAAGGGTTGTTTGAAATAATCGGCGACCCCGGCTTTAAGGGCGGCAATAGCCAGATCTTCGGAACTGTTCGCGGCAATCAAGATGACAGGAGGCTTACTGTTCCACTCGTGCAGCAGTCGCACCACGCCCGATCCATCGCTGGCGATATCAAGTCCCGTACTGACAATAAGCAGATCCAGGTTCCGCTGTTGGCGCAGAGCACGAAGAAGACCGGTTACGTCGGATGAGATGAGAACCTCGAATCCGTGGCTCAGTAAAAACGCTTGCAAACGTTGCCGCAGAGCCTCATCGCGTTCCGCGAGCAAGACCGCCGGTTTCTTCATAGCTCGCCCTTCCCTCGCTACTTATCCGGCCAGTGACGCACGCCCTGCAGTTTCCGCGACGTGCAAGCCTCAGGAACAAGAAGACGAGGTGCTGGCAAGGCTCATGCCGGCTCCTGCTCTCCTGACACGGGCTCTGTATATGAACTAAAAGACTTTAGATGTCAACAAAATTTGAGCGGCAACCGAGGGGAATAGCTCCAGAGCCTAGATGGGAAAGAAAGGCGCTCTTCGCCTCCTTCTTTTTTCTGTTTCTCTTCGTCTTTTTCCCTCTTGCCCTTTTCCCCTTCAACGTGCTGGCCGGCACTTCCAGTAATAATGGTGCATCGTCGGTGCTTCCTTGCGCCGACGCAAAGTCAGGACGACTTCGTCACCGATGCGCACGTCTTCGGGGTCTACATCCGTCATCTGGAGATAGAGCCGTCCGCCTTGGTTGAGGTCCACGACGCTCATGATGGTGGGCGAGTCCGGCGCGACATAGAGGTGGTCGCGCGTGAAGGTGAAAACCTGGCCGGAGTGCTCCAGTGGGACTTCTTGCAGCGAGTCATGATTCTGGCAGGCGATGCACACCCGGGCGAGGGGATATTGGCGTGTGCCGCAGCGCAGGCAGTGCGTACCGTAGAGGCGCACGTTCTGCTTCTCTTCCTTGGCGAGGAAGACGTTGGACAGGTCCGCCCCGTCCTCGTTCTCGGCGTAATACTCGCGCATCTTCTTGTAGATTTGGTACGAAGGGTAGAGTCGTTTCTCACTCAGATGGTCGGAAAGGGAACGCGAGAGCGAACGCTTGCCGATCTCATCCGTAACCTGCAAAAGGAACCCATCTGCGCCGTCACCGTAAGCCAGCAACAACAGGCGGTCCCCGGGTTTGGCCGATTCCAGCGCCGCGGCGAGGAGCAGAAACGGGGCGGCACTGCCGCAAGCGCCGATCTCCTGAAACAAAGGGTTCTGAATCTGCGCGTCTTGAAAACCGAGCTTCTTAGCCGCGTTCACCTGCGCCCGACCGTCAGGTGAGGGCAAGATGATCTTGGCGCAGTCTTGCGGCTGCACACCATGCTTTTGCAGCAGGGCTTTGCCCACGGCGACCAGACTGGCTTGATAGCCACGCTCGGTAGTGAAGCGTGAAGACTGGGTTTGGATGAAGCCATCGGTATCGCGCCGCCACTCATCAAGAAAATCGTCCGAACGCGAAGCTGCGGCTAAGATCTCGGCAATCACACCCTCGCGCCCCAGGATCACTGCGCTGCCGGCATCGCCAAACCACTCTTCTTCACCCTCTCCCGGCTGACCGTCGCGCACGTCGCCAGCGGCGATTAGCACGCGGGACAAACGGCCACTGTTCAGCGCATCAACACCCGCGCGTAGGGCCGAGGTCGCCGAGCGAATGCTGCCGGCGAAGTCCATGGTCTCGCATTCGCTCGGCAGGTCGCAGGCCGCAGCCATGAAGCTCGCTGAGGAGCGTTGCCAGAACGGCGCGGAGGTTGAGGCAAAGTACAGAGCGTCAATACCAGCTTTGCCTTTTTCCTCGAGGCAGCGCTGAGCCGCTTCCAATCCCAAGGTCAGGGCGTCTTCATCGAAATAGATGGCCGCACGTTCGCCCTTGCCCGCACGTCGCGCCCAGGCCTGGCCGATCTTCTCGCGCTCCAGGCGACAAAAAGGAACATGATAACTACAATTAGTGATGCCAATCACGATGGTACGCTCCTACAAAAAGCTATCAGCAGCTAGCGATCAGCTTTCAGCAGACACAAGGAAGCAGCGCCGAGGCAATATTCTTTTCGCCTTCTCTGGCTGACGGCTGATAGCTGACCGCTCTTTTACACCAGTCCCGCCTGTCGAGCCCGTTCCAAAATGGTGCGCGCACGGGTGAGGTGTGGCACATCAACCATTTGCCCTTTGAAGCTAAACGCCATCTTGCCAGCTTTACGATTCTCCTCGAATGCCGCCAAGAGTTCCTTGCTTTCCGCAATGTCTTCGGGTGAAGGACTGAAGATCTCGTTTACGACCTCGAGCTGGTTGGGATGGATCGTTATTTTGCCGGTAAACCCCATCCACGCACCTTCCAGGCATTCACGTCGCAGCCCTGCGGCGTCGCGAATATCCACGAACACCGTGTCGAGGGGCTGCACGTTGGCAGCAGTCGCAGCCAGCAGGGTCATAATGCGGGCGTAGCGAAATACTTCGAGGAATTGCCCGTGTTCGTCACGGTTGCGTCGAGCGCCAATGGCAGCAGACAAGTCCTCGGCACCCCAGGAGAGGGCATCCACCCGTGGGCACGAGCCGAAGTCGCGAATATTGAGCAAGCCTTGGGGCGTCTCGGTCGCCAGCACCACCAGTTTCACCGCGCCCGGCGGATAGTTATACTCACGCTCCATACGGCTGAGGATGGTATCGATCCTGAAGAGATCGTCCTTGGTCCGGACTTTAGGCACGAGGTAGGAATCCGGCCGGCCCTGCATGGTGACCTCCAGATCGCGCACCCCCCACGGCGTATCGAGCGGATTCATGCGCACCATGCGTTCCTGGCGGCCGAAGTTGACCTGCTTGAGCCAGTGAGTGACGGTCTCTCGCGCTGAGTCTTTGTTCTCGGGCGTGACCGCATCTTCAAGGTCGAGAACTAGAGAATCCGCCGGTAGAGCCAGGGATTTCTGCAACATCTTTTCATTGGCGCCGGGAACGAAATGCACGGCGCGCCGTAGTCGTGCCATAGTTTCCTCCTGTAAGGTGAGACTGGAGACTAGTCCCCCATCCTCCACAAGCCTTAAGTCTCTAGCCCCCCTTCCTCCGCATCATTGCCGCCCGCTTGCAGCGCATCACCGTCTCGCCGCGTTGGTTGGTGGCGCGATGCTCGAACATGACGATGCCCCACTGCGGACGGGACTTAGACTCGCGCTTCTCCAACACTTCGGTTTCCACCGTGATGGTATCGCCGATGAACACTGGCTTGGGAAACTCGACCCTCTCGAAGCCAAGGTTGCCGACTGTGGTACCAAGAGTGGTATCACCCACGGACAACCCGACTGCCAATCCCAGGGTGAAGATGCTGTTGACCAAACGTTGACCAAACTCAGCGTTCTTGGCGAACTCGGAGTCGAGGTGCAGCGGTTGAGGATTCATCGTCATAGTAGTAAACAGCAGGTTGTCAGTTTCGGTAACCGTGCGTCCAGGTTGGTGATGAAAGACGTCTCCGACGGTAAATTCCTCGAAGTATTTGCCGGCCATGGTGTCCTCCTTAGGGAGATACTGGTGAGGCTGTCCTTATCACTTCCATAGCGGTCTTACCAGCGGAAACGGTCAAAGGGTTGTCGGGCAGATGTTTCCGAATGAGCGCGTCGGTGACTTGGCGGTAGGCGGTCAGCGTGTGCAGAGTGGCTACTTCATCTTCGCCCATGAGGCGGCTGTAGCCTTTGACATCGGCAGCAAAGATCGCCGCCAACTTACGCTTCACTCCCCCCACAGCCGTGTGGGCAGGTTTCTCTTCGTTGCTCATCGCAGGCGATTATCCTGCCGGCCCTTCAGGCTTGTCAACACAGCACGCACGGCCGAGCCGGCCGTGCCACTATATCCAGTAGGCCAATCCTTTGGTGGCACAGGCCGCTGGCCTGTGTAGGGCAACCTACCGCTTTTCTGGCGCCCGGTACCAGATCCGCCCGTCTTTGAGCGTGAGCTGTGTCACCAGCTTCTGCTCGCCGGTCATGTGGTTTTGATCGGTATCGATAAAATCAAACTGCCCACGCTCCAAGCTGAATACCGCCACATCGGCCACCGCGCCAGGCTTGAGCGTGCCGAGACGTCCGGCTTCACCAATCGCTCGTGCAGGATTGGCGGTCACACGCAGAATCACGTCTTCCAGGCTCATCCCCAAATTGAGCAGCTTCGACATCGTCGTCGGCAGATCGAATACCGGACCGCGGGTGGCACTCGGCAGTGTGAGATCGGTGGCAATGGTATCGGGCATAAAGCCCGCGTCCAGCGCCATGCGCACGAAGGGGAAGGTGAAGTGCATACGACCGTGGGCGCAGTCGAAGATCACGCCCGCCTTCTGCGCATCCCACACTTCTCTGAGTATTTCCTTCTTCTCCGGTCCCATGATGCCGTACTGGTAACGATGCAAGCAGTGAGTGACGATATCGCCAGGCTTGAGGAACTCAAGAATCTGCGGCACCGGCAGCAGCGCATCAGTAATGTGCACCATAAGCGGCACCTCGGCCAAGTCCGCGGCTTGCCGCGCCAGACGTAAAGGCTCAGTCCCGGCGGAATCGGGCACGACGTTGTTGCTGAAGCGCAGCTTGACGCCGATCGCCAAGTCACGATTCTCGCGAATAGTGCGCGCGCAGCCCTCAGGGTCGGCGTAGGCGAGATGCATCAACTCACCTATCTGAAGATGAATGAGCCCCAGGGCAGAGAGATGCACGAAGCAGCGCAAGCGTACCTGGCTGCGCTCGGCGACATAGTGCCGCAACCCCGGGAACGTGGCTGAGCCAGAGCTACCGGCATCGACTAGGGTGGTCACTCCGCTAGACGCACAGCGTCGATCGGTTTCCGGACCCATGTCATGCGCATTGATAAAGGTGTGCGCATGTAGGTCGATGAGACCGGGGCAAACAATCTTGCCGCTGACATCGATAACCCGGGCCGCTTCGGTCGCGGGAATATCCGGCGCGAGCGCGGCAATTTCGCC
>JBGPOI010000217.1:0-7756 GCA_041487975.1 Binatia bacterium
CCAGGTGTCCAAGCCGACCGTGATCACTAAAGAAATTAATGGAAAAACCCAGGAGCCCATGGAACTGCTCTTGATAGACATTCCCGAGGGCTACATTGGCGTCGTGTCACAGTTACTGGCTGTGCGCCGTGGTGTGATGACAAAAATGGACCACCCCGGTTCAGGTCGAGTGCGCTTGGAGTTCTCCATCCCTTCGCGCGGGCTGATTGGTTTTCGTTCGCACTTTCTCACCGACACGCGCGGCACCGGTATCATCAACACGCTGTTCAACGGCTATGCCCTCTGGCAAGGGCCGATCCAGAGTCGCACCAACGGCGCCCTGGTATCTGACCGTGAGGGAGTTACGGTTCCCTATGCACTCTTTCATTTGCAGGAGCGCGGCCTGCTTTTCATTCCGGCCGGGACGCCGGTGTATGAGGGAATGGTCATCGGCGAGTATTCGCGCGATAAAGACCTGGACGTGAACGCCTGCCGCGAGAAGAAACTCTCTAACATGCGCGCCGTTGGCCATGACGAGGCGGTGCGCCTGACCCCGCACCGTGAGATGGGCCTGGAAGATGCGCTGGAGTGGGTCGGTGAAGAGGAACTGGTCGAGGTCACCCCGCGGTCGATCCGCCTGCGCAAGAAAATTCTGCAGCAGAACTTGCGGCCGAAACGGAAAGACAACGCTGAAGTAAAAGGGTAAAAGGGCAAGAGAGTAAAAGGGTAAAGGGGAGAAATAAGGAAGGAGTGTTCTCATGTTTTCCTTTTCGCTTTTTCCCCTCTTCGCCTTTTCCCCCTTCTTCCCGAAAGGAGGGAGGGATTATGAGCCTCAGCGGTGATCTGGCAGCAATCCTGTCTCCGGAGCGCGTTTCCACCAAGCCTGCCGACCTGGAGCTGGCCTCGCACGATGAGTCATCGTGTCCGCCTTCGCTACCCGAGGTTGTGGTGTGGCCGCTCACGACCGACGAGGTCAGCCGCGTCATCCGTCAGGCCTACGCTCATGACATTCCCCTCACCGCGCGCGGAGCCGGCTCTAGTTTGGAGGGCAATCCTATCCCTGTGCGCGGCGGAATCGTTCTCGACTTGTCACGCATGGATAAAATCCTGACCGTGCATGCCGAGGACTTACAAGTGACTGTTCAACCTGGCATCGTCTACAACCACCTCAACGAGCAGCTCAAACCCTACGGACTCTTTTTCCCACCATCTCCTGGCGGCAGCTCGGACGTGGCCACGGTTGGTGGCATGGTGGCAAACAACGCCAGCGGTATCTACTCGGTCAAATACGGCGGCACCCGCGATCATGCGAAGGCGGCTACGGTAGTCACCGGCACGGGCGAGGTACTGCACTTGGGTACCCGTTGCCGCAAGACCTCGTCCGGCTATCACCTGCTCGGCCTCCTGGTCGGCTCCGAAGGCACGCTCGCCATCGCCACCGAACTGACCCTGTCGCTCGTGGGCCTGCCGCAGGGCAGGAAACAAGGGGCGTTCACGTTCCCGTCAGAAAAAGCGGCGGTAACGGCGATTGCTGAGATGATGCGTTATGGCGTGGACCTAGCGGCAGTCGAGTTTCTGGATCGTCGCTCGGTGGCGGCGCTCAACCGCTTTCAAGAATTTGGCTTGATAGAGCAACCCTCGCTCTTTATCGAGGTGCACGGCTCGCCGACTGCAGTCGATGAAGTCTTTGCCACCGCGCGAACTTTGTGCGAGGAACACGGAGGGACTCTGATCGTTCTGCCCGGTGGTCACAACCCTTGGGAAGTGCGACATTTCACTACCCGTGCGATTCAGGCCCTCAATCCGCAAGCAAAGACGATCCGCACGGACATGGGCTTCCCAATCTCACGCCTGCCAGAGATCATGGAGCGGAGCTACACCATTGCCGAACGGCACGGGGTGGTGTTGCACACTTTCGGTCATGCCGGCCTGGGGATCCTGCACGCGTTATTGCGCGAAACTCCGACCGATGCAGCGCGCTGGGCTGCGGCCAATCAAGCCAAGGACGAGATCGTGGCTTTTGTCCTTTCGGTCGGCGGCACCGCCTCGGGCGAGCACGGCATTGGCTTGGGCAGCCGCAAATATGTGCGGCAGGAACACGGCGCGGCGCTAGATCTGATGAAAGGAATCAAGCAGCTCTTCGATCCCAAGAACATTTTGAACCCAGGGAAGATCTGGTGAGCAGCATTCAATAGTAGCGAGCAAAAAGGACGTAGCCTTGGCAGTGGCGCAACACGTCTAGACTGTGTTAGGTGTTGGCAGCCTCCACAGCTCTCATGAGAAGCGCGAAACAAGAAACGGAAGGGTAGGAGGGAATGGTAACAAACCGCACGATCGCTACCGTCATGCGGATTTTACGCGAGGTCGCGCCTTCGTGGTCAGCACCGGTAGTGAGCCAGATGGCGTCGCTCTCGCGTGATCCCTACATGGTGTTGATCGCCTGCTTGCTGAGCCTGCGCACCAAAGACGAGACCACCGGCCCGGCCGCCCGGCGCTTGTTCGCTCTGGCCAACACACCGGAGAAAATGCTGACGCTGACGCCGGCGCAGATCGAGCGTGCGATTTATCCCGTGGGATTCTATAAAACCAAGGCGCAGACCGTGCTCGATATCTCCCGCGTATTAGTCGAGAAATACAGCGGTCGGGTGCCGGACGAGATCGACGAGTTGCTCATCTTGAAGGGAGTCGGCCGCAAGACCGCGAATCTGGTGGTCACCCAGGGATTCCAGAAGCTTGGGATCTGCGTGGATACCCATGTCCACCGTATCTCGAACCGCTGGGGCTATGTGCGCACCAAGACCCCCGAGGAAACCGAGATGGCCCTACGTGCCAAGCTCCCGCAGCCGTACTGGATCGAGATCAATGACCGGCTGGTCGCCATGGGCCAGACCATCTGCCACCCGACTTCCCCCAAGTGCAGCCAGTGCCCGATCGAGCGGTATTGCGCCAAGGTCGGGGTGGTGCACAGCCGGTGAGTCCGTTGCGCCCGATCTCTTGATGATGCATATGTAGTGTATGCCTGGAACGCCACTCAAAAAAGAACGCTGGACTCTCACTTTCGATCGGCGCCTCAAGCGCGCGGTCATTGCTGAAGCTCGACAGCGAGGCGTCTATCCTGTACAGATTCTTGAGGAAGTCGTGCAGGAGAAATTTAATCCTTTCGGTCATACTGACGTGACTGATCCCACTGCTTACGTGCGTACCCTACGCCGTAAGAGTCGGAAGATGACGGATGAAGAATTTTTGTCGGACCTCAAACGATGGGAGAAAGTCACCCCCTAGTTACCACCAACATTAAGAAAGAGTTACTGGCTAAGAAGGGGCTTTCTGACCGAGAGCGCCGAGCGATTCTCTTTCTTCTCACGCGTTACCGTCAGATTCAGGTCACGCAGGCCATTGCAGGTCGTTATGCAGAACTCCGGCGACAGTATCCTGTACTGGAACGTGAGGATGCTCTCATCGCGGCCTCTGCTTTGGTCCGCCGGATACCTCTCCTGACAGGAAACCAGCGGCACTTCCGCATCGTCGCAGGGCTCACGCTTCTCTCTCCTTAACCTTCCTACTAACGGGAGAGCAAAACTGACTGCTCATGGCTGAACCCTTATCCACGCGCGCCAAACTTACCTGGGTCGCGATTCTCTACTTCGCCGAAGGTTTTCCCTTCGGTTTGCTGTTTGATGCTTTCCCCGTGTACTTTCGCACACACGGAGTGAGCCTTACTGATATTGGTCTCATCAGCTTGGCCGGCTTGCCTTGGACGCTCAAGTTTTTGTGGGCGCCGGCGGTCGATCTGTGGGGAAAACGACGAAGCTGGATCGTTGCTTGCCAGGGGCTTTTGGCCGGCGATATCGGCTTGTTTCTCTTACTCGAACCGGCCCAGTCCAGCGGCGCGTTGTGGGCGCTGCTCATTGCCCTGGCTGTCTTCTCCGCCACTCAGGACATTGCCATCGACGCCTATACCATCGAGCTATTAGATGAAAGCGAGATGGGGCCGGCGAATGGCGTACGAGTGAGCACGTACCGCGTAGCGCTGATTTGCGCAGGAGGGGTGTTCGTTGCGCTTGCGGGTATAATCGGCTGGAGAGCCGCGTTCGCCACGGCCGCGGTACTGCTGGCCGGATCGGCGCTACTGTCCAGCCGGGCACCTGAGACCTCTCGGGAGCAACCGATGCAGGAGAGTTGGACAGAAGTGTTAGAGCGTGGGATCATGGGACCGCTCCAAGGATTCTGGCAACGGCCCGGGGTCGTGTACGTCATGCTTTTTGTCCTCACTTTCAAGCTCGGGGACATGGCGCTGGGACCGATGGTGCGACCCTTCTGGGTTGACCGGCATTTTACTCCCCTGCAAATCGGCGCTATCCCCGGCACGATCGGCGTCGTGAGTACCATCACCGGCGCATTGTTGGGAGGACGACTCACCAAAACGTGGGGACTATTCCGCGCGCTGTGGGTGCTGGGCATCGCCCAGGCCGCGTCAAACCTGGCCTACGCGGCGGCGGCGGCTCTCCCTCCGTCGCAACCGCTCATGTACAGCGCATCGGTTATTGAATCTTTCTGTGGTGGGCTCGGCACCGCGCCTTTCCTCGCCTTTCTCATGAGCGCTTGTGAGAAATCCCAGGCGGCCACTCAGTATGCGTTGCTCAGCGCGCTGTTTGGTCTGACCCGTTCGCTTTCTGGCGCGTTCTCCGGGCTAGTGACTCAGAACGTCGGCTATGCCACGTACTTCACCGCGACTTTCTTTCTGGCTTGGCCGGCGTTCGCCCTGTTGCCGTGGGTCAAAGGATGGATTGCAGATGCGGGAGAACAACAATAGCGCGGACTCTCTCCGCGTTTTTGCTGAACGCTGACGGTTGATAGCTGACCGCTTATCATTTTCCTTGCCCTCCCTCGGCTTTTCAGGTAGCAGTGGCACAACACTGCCCGCCGGGAGGAACGCATGAACCTGATCCACTCGATCTTCGAGCCTGAGGGTGCGGGGCCGCACCCGACTCTGCCCACACTGCACGGCTGGGGAGCCAACGCGCTCGACTTATTGGGTCTGGCGCCGTATCTGTGTGGCGGCCAGTTTCTTGTACTCTGTCCGCAGGGGCCGTTCCAGGTGCCTATCGGTGGATCAGCCGTAGGCTATGGCTGGTTCCCACTTTCTATGGGGGGGCGGCTCGATGTCGACGCGGTCCTGGCCGCGCGCGAGGAACTGCAGGTGTTTCTGCAAGACGCCCTGCGACGTTACCCCATCGACAGCAAGAAACTCGCGGTGCTGGGCTTCAGCCAGGGTGGAGTGATGGCGTACAGCTTGGGCCTCGGTGAGCCCGACCGTTTTGCCGCTCTCGCCGCGCTCAGTTCGTGGCTGCCCAAGGATTTGCTCTCGGCTCTACCCGATGTGCCGGCGACCGAACAGTTACCAGTGTTGATCCAGCATGGCAACCGTGACGAACTGGTGGATGCCGGTCGCGCTCGCCAATCGGTCGAGACCCTGCGCGACCTGCGCGTACCAGTCACTTATCGTGAGTATGATATGGGGCACGAGCTCAATGCCCGCAGCCTCGGGGACCTTTCCATCTGGCTCCAGGAAAAAGTGTTATCGCCGATCGTCCTGGCGTCTTAACTGCGCAGAAACTCCCCCACTACCCGCAGGAAGTGGTCAAGCTGATCATGGTGCACCCAATGTCCGGCGTTGGGAACGGTCACGATCCGAGCGTTGCGGAACGCCTTGGCGCGGCCATCTTTCTCCGGGTCTGACGCCCACGACTCTCCACCGCGAATCAAGAAGGCGGGGCAAGTGATCCGGCCCCAGATCTCCCAGGCATCGTCCACATTGAAGCGGTACGGCGACTGCGCGCGCACATAGTTGTCGAACTTCCACGCATAGGTGCCGTCCTCGTTGCGGTTGGCGCCATGTAAGGTGAGGTGATAGGCCTGCTCTTGGCTGAGACGGGGATTGGTCTCGCGCATGCGCTGCACCGATTCGTCCAGGGTTTTGTAACGGCGGGGCAACCGTCCGGCCAGATCGCGCATTTGCGAGATCCACAATTGCATGCGTTCATGGGCGAATTTCGGTTGCTGCTGGATCATGTGGGGCGGTGGACCTAAGCCCTCGATCGCCACGACCTGCTGCACCTTTTCCGGGTACACGCCGGTGTACTGGAGCACGATGGCGCCGCCGAGCGAATGGCCGATGAGCGTCACCGGAAAGGAATCAAGTTGTGATAAGAGCTGGGTGATATCCACCACATACTCGATCATGGCGTATTCACTGCCCCGCGCCCACTCCGAGTCGCCGTGCCCGCGCAGATCAGGAGCGACGATATGGTAGTCATCGCGCAACGCCTGGGCGACCCAATCCCAGTTGCGGCAGTGATCTCGCCCGCCGTGGATCAGGGCCAAGAGCGGCTTGCCGGGATTGCCCCAGTCCACGTAATGCAGTTTGAGGCGCTGGGAGTAGTAGTAGTGGGAAGTTGGGCCGATAATCTGTTGTCCAGGCATGCAAAGTCCTTTCTCGTGCATGGCATATGGCGTATAGCTAATGGCTTATAGCTCTTCTCTGTCCTTGCCCTATGTTATCTACCATTAGCACCGGCGCACTGGTGCACGGTAACGATGCTAACGGTCAGAGGCAAATTTTCTTCTCGTTCTCGCACTTCTTCTTTCGTCCACACCAGGCCAGCCCGATCCAATTGCTGGTAAAAATCGTCGGTGTTGGTGCGTTTCGCATCGGCGAGCACAGCCCGACCGTTGGGATTCAGGTGACGGACAAGGAAAGCGGCCAACAGCGGAAACGTCGGCCGGTCGTAGAGGATCTCCGCGCCTAGGATGAGCGAAAACCGCTGATTGAGCGCCTCTCCGGTAAAGTCAAGCAACCTGGTCTCAAAGAGCGGGCAATCGTTCATCTGCGCATTAACCGTGGCAAAAGCCAGCGCCTCGGGCTCTTTGTCGGCGAATGTTACCTTCCCTCCCTTGAGAGAAGCAACAATGCCCGTCAGGCCGAGGCCGCAGCCAAGGTCGAGCACGTTCAGATCCCGGCACTCGACCCGCTCCTCGATATAGCGGGCCAGGGTCAACGATCCAGTCCACAGGTGTGCCCAGTACGGCGGTTCCTCGGCCTCATCACGCAGGAGTGCCTCGCGGTCCACCCAGCGCTCCAGGTCTTTCACGCGCAGCAGGGTAAGTTGCCGCGAGCCGATGGTGAGGTCGATGGGTTCGGCATCGTAGTGAGAGATCATGGCCACATGTCATGCTGAGCCAAGCGTGCTCTGTTGAAACCCGTTCGCCACTTTTGGGAAGCCTTGGACGAATCGGCAATTCATAATGAAAGCCTCGTGACACCGCCAGTACGTACGCTGAGCACCTGTAGCCGGCTTAGGAAGTCTTCCGTTGTACTGCTCTCGCCACCACGCTGAGCATGAGGCTTCCCACCAGCCTGTACATGCTCCACTCCTCATACCCGTGCACAGCCTCAGCCAGGGCGAACCCCAGTGTACACACGAGCCCGATCCAGTACCCTCCCCTTGCGCCAGCCGCGACTAAGTCAACGAGGACCGTGCGGGTACGCCAGCGTTTCTCATTAAACCACTGCGCTTCATGGTTCATACCTTTCACATTTGCAGTTGTAGAACGAGAGGCAGAGTCTCGGCACAGACAGTGCTGCCCGCCACTAAGAGAAGCCTGGGAGAAGCCTACTCTCCCCTTCCCTCTACTGGAAAGAGGAAGAAGAGCAGACACAGCCTCCCAACAGCTATGGCAAAGAGAATTCCTCGGAGCACGCCTGCTGTTGTTGGTC
>JBGPOI010000218.1:0-7751 GCA_041487975.1 Binatia bacterium
ACATAGATGCATTATTCAAGGCCGGCAACGACGACCTGGTACTGCGCCGCCGAGTCGGGGAAGTGCTGAATATGCTCAAACTGCCCTTGGCTTTCTTCGAACCCGCGATTATCGCCCGAGTCGCATTGTGGGCTCTCCGGCGTAAATTCACCGGGACCGGTACGGCAGCGCATCCGATTCCAGCCATGCCGCCGGCACTGATACCCGTGGGGTAGAAGTTCGAGACTCGAGGCTTGAGACTAAAGCGGAGGTCTATTGCAGGGCAGCCTCGGCCAAAGAGACAGCAAATTCCGGGTTGCTGCCGAAGTGGAGATGGACATAGCTGGCCAAGCAACGCTTGTAGAGATAGCCCTCCGGCCGGGGTGCATCGCCATGACGTTTCCGCACCTGATATGCTGACTGAATCGCACCAGCGCAAAAGTCTTTTCGCTCCAGTTCCGAGTAGTGAAATTCGTGACCACGCACCCGCCCGACGGGAAAGAGGCGGCCGGCTTTCTCAATTTCAATTTCGACGTACCCAAGCGCCGCGAGTCGCGGCAGCATGCGCGCGACCGTGGGATAGATACCGACCATGGGAAAGAGCGTGCCGTGTACATCACGGATGCCTGAGGTCAGGTACATAAACCCACCACACTCCGCGTACACTACTCCCCCCTGCTCAACAAAGGCTTTCACTTCCTGTTGCATCGCGGTGTTCGTCGCCAGCGCCTCCGCGTGCACCTCGGGATACCCACCGCCAAGGTAGAGCCCGTGGAGGTTGGGCGGGAGGTGAGTATCATGCGAGGGACTGAAAAACACCACCTCGGCTCCGGCTCGCTCCAGTAGTTCCAAGTTATCCGGGTAGTAAAAGCAGAAGGCTTCATCCCGCGCTACGCCAAAACGCACACCCTTACGAGGTTTCAAGTTCAAAGTTTCAAGTTCAAAGTGAGAAGACCTGGGACCTGAAACCTGAAACCTGAAACCTGAAACTTCGGACACCTGTAGCATTTGCTCAAGATCAAGGTTGTCCTCGGCGAGAGAGGCGAGTTGGTCGATTCGGTCCGGTGTCAGTCCATGTTCTTCTTGGGTGACCAATCCCAAGTGGCGCTCGGGGATAGCTATGGTGTCGTCATAAGGCAGGCCGCCAAGAACCGCGACTCCGGGCACATCTTCCAGCGCATCTCGTAGATATTGCAGGTGGCCGGCTCCAGCAACGCGGTTGAAGATCACACCGGCAAGGTTGAGATTGTGGTCAAAGCTATGGAAGCCATGCACGAGAGCGGCCACACTTCTGGCCATAGCTGAGGCATCCACTATGAGAATCACCGGGAGTCCTAACCATTTAGCCATCTCCGCCGTGCTGCCGGCTTCGCTTTTGCCGTCGTAGCCGTCGAATAGGCCCATGACACCTTCCACCACCCCGACATCTTTATCCTGCATATGTTGCCCAAAGATGGTTTGGTTATACTCGCGTGACAGCATCCAGCCGTCCAGGGTACGAGAAGGAACGGCGGTGATCGCGGTGTGGTGACCGGGGTCAATGAAGTCCGGCCCGACTTTATACGCCTGGACCCGCAACCCGCGTCGTCGCAACGCCGCCAGAAGGCTCAGGGTCACGGTAGTCTTCCCTACCCCGCTATGAGTGCCGGCAATAACGAAAGCTTTCATCTCGTTCCTCTGCGCGGGAAATCCCCCCTAGACCAGGTCCTCGCGCCCATGTATGATTCCTCCCCACAACAGGTTGCCAGGTGCAACCTTTCCCGACAAAACCCTAATCTTTCTGCGAGGATGGCGGAACTGGCAGACGCGCTAGTTTGAGGGGCTAGTGGGGTAAAACCCGTGGGGGTTCAAGTCCCCCTCCTCGCATTCCCGTCCTAGTAGGGCCGCTCCCCTACTCTCCCCTTTTTGCCGTAGCGAAACTAGGGCGTCGATTGACTCGCCCCTGAGGTTGTGAAACACAGGAGAGCTATGACTCACGATCCTGCTATCGTTTCCTCCGTGTCTTCCGCAACAGACCGGTTGCTGTTCACTCTGGATAATGGCCTACACGTCGTCATCCAGGAAGACCACTTCGCGCCGGTTGTGGCGATCCAAATCTGGGTGAAGGCCGGGAGCGCAGACGAAACTCCAGACGTGGCTGGCGCGGCCCACGTCCACGAGCACATGATTTTCAAAGGCACGACTCGCCGGCCGGTCGGCGCCATTGCCGCCGAGGTCGAATCCTCGGGAGGACACATCAACGCTTTCACTACCGCCGATCACACGGTTTACCACCTGATTCTCGCGTCGCGCCATTTTGCCACCGGGCTCGACATCCTTGCTGACGCCATGCAGCACACGACGTTCGACCCTCACGAACTGGGGAAAGAACTCCAAGTGGTCATGGAAGAGTGGAAGCGCGGAGAAGATTCGCCGACCTCGCGCGCCGCCACCGAGTTGTTCCGTTTGGCGTACACCACGCATCCTTATGGCCGGCCGGTGATCGGTTACCGCGAGACCATCGAAGCCCTCAACCGCGAACGCGTGCTCAACTTCTACCAACGTTGGTATCGTCCCAACAATATGACCCTGGTGATCGTCGGCGATATCGCACGAGAAGCCGCCCGCCAGGAAGTCATGCGCATCTTTGCCGATCAGCCGGCGGTGCCGCTGCCCAGCCGTCCACGGACTCCTGAACCGCCGCAACACGGGCTGCAGCTCTCGGTTCTCGACATGAACGTCGAGGAGTTTTATCTCTACCTGGCTTTTCCTCTGCCCCCAGCAACACACAAAGATGTCTTCGCCCTCGATCTACTCAGTTACATCCTGGGCGGCGGCGAGAGTTCACGTCTGGTGCAAACGTTACAGGCCGACAAAGAACTGGTGAACTGGATATCCGCCCATGCCTACACGCCGCAAGACCCCGGCTTGTTCATCGTCGCGGCTGCCCTGGAGCAGGATAAAGTGCACCCTGCCCTGGAAGAAATCTTGGCCGCCCTCTTTCGTTGCAAGCATACTCTGGTTTCGCCTGCCGAACTCGCCCGCGCCCGTGCCAACCTGGAGAGTGATTTCGTCTACCGCCGTGAGACCGTCCAGGGGCAGGCTCGCCAGCTCGGATTTTTTCTCACGGTCTTCGGAGATCCCGACTACGAGAGTCAGTACCTCGACGGGTTGGCCGCGGTCACTCGGCAAGACCTGCAACGGGTGGCACAACGCTATTTCTTTCCTGACTCCCTTTCCCTCGTGCTCCTGGGTGCAACCGCGGACGCCTCCTTGCCAACTGCAGCAGAGGTCCAAACCCTCGGTGAGCGATTCGATAGGGAACCAGCCTCAGCACCGCTACCTTTGACTAAGCGCGATGGACAGGTCTCATTCACGGTGCTCGACAACGGCGTGCGCCTCATTGTCAAGGAACATCACGCGGTCCCGGTCATGGCGATACAGGCGGTGATGCTCGGGGGGTTGCTGTTCGAGAATGAGCACAACCTGGGCATCAACAACATGCTGGCCGGCCTGGTGACACGTGGAAGTGAGCGTTTCTCACGCCTGGAGTTAGCCGAAGCGGTTGAGTCTTTAGCCGGCAGTTTGCGCGGCTTTTCCGGACGGAACAGCCTGGGGCTCTCCGGTTCGTTTCTCACCATGCCACGTATCGACAATGCGTTGGATCTGTTCCTCGATACTCTTTTGCACCCGGCCTTTCCCACCGAGGAAGTGGAAAAACGGCGGCGGGAGATTTTGCTGGCGCTCAAGAACCGCGAGGACGACCTGGCGCAAATTGCTTTCGATCTGTTCTATGAAACGCTTTTCCCAACCCATCCCTACCGCTTCTCAGTTCTTGGCAACGAGGAGAGCATTCGCGCGCTGCAACGTGAGCAACTTGCCGATTACTACCGCAAGTTGCTCGACCCCGAACGGCTGGTGCTCAGCGTGGTGGGTGATGTAGACACTGAGCAGGTGACTGCCCACTTGCGCGAGGCGCTCACGTGGCTGCCCGCCGCTGTCGCAGCCCCAACCTTGCCACCCACGGACCCACGCCCGACGACCGCGCGCCAATGCCGCAAAGCGATGGATAAGCAGCAGGCGCATATCGTTTTGGGTTTCCAGGGAGTTACTCTCACCAACTCCGATCGCTACCCACTCAAGGTGCTGGAGGCGATCCTTTCTCGTCAAGGCGGGCGGTTATTTTATGAACTGCGCGAGCAACGCGCTCTGGCGTACTCAGTGACCGCCTTCGGGGTCGAAGGGCTGGCACCGGGCGTCGTTGGTGTGTACGTGGGCACCGATCCCAATAAGGTCGAAGAGGCCACCACCGCTGCGCGCGTCGAGTTGGCCCGGGTCCGGGAAGAGTTGGTCAGTGCGGCGGAGTTGGAACAGGCGCGAAAGTACCTCACTGGTAGTTTTGAAATCTCGCTGCAATCCAACTCGGCTCAGAGCGAAGAGATGGCTTTTAATGAACTCTACGGCTTGGGCTACGAGAACGGTCGCCGCTACCTGGCCGCGATTACCGCGGTCACTGCTGAGGACTTGCGGCGCGTGGCCCGGACGTACTTCGACGACAATGCGTCTACGCTTGTGGTTGTAGGACGGTGAAAAAGCAGTCTAGCGTCCAGCGTCTAGGGTCTAGCGTCCAGAGTTCAGAACCGTCTTTTTCTGACTCTAGACCGGGGACTCTAAACCCTAGACCTGTTCAACGTTGGCACTGCCTCTCGGTCACGGTCCCGCACGAAGCGGTGGAAGCGGTAGCCAACTTTCTGGTCGAATTGGGTTCCACTGGGGTGGTGGAAGGAACACGCGACTGGTCGCAACCTCCGTCTTCTACGGCTGACGTGCAAGGGTTCTTTCCGGCCGAAGCTTCGGGACCGGCGCTCAGTGACGCACTCGCCCGCTACCTCACCGACCTGTCCGTTGTGTTTCCCGAGCTGGGTCGGCCTGCGCCGCGTCTGACCGAAGTCACTAGCGATGCCTGGCAAGACCGCTGGCGCGAGCATTTTCCGCCGCTCGAGGTCGGCAAGCGTTTCCTCCTGCTCCCACCCTGGGAACCGACCCCCACGCATACCGAGAGGATAGTCATGGTCATCAACCCGAGCATGGCCTTCGGCACCGGTCATCACGCGACCACGCAGGGGTGCCTGGAAGCGCTTGAGTTGCTCCACGAGCGATACGGAGCGCCACACCGGGCGCTCGACCTCGGCACAGGCTCAGGCATCCTGGCTATTGCCCTCGCCCAGCTCGGCACACAAGCAGTATGGGCAACGGACACCGATCCGGTCGCCCTCGACGAAGCGCGCAAAAACGTGGCGATGAATCAGGTCACCGCCGTGATTCGCCTCAGTGACTTGCCGTTTGAGCATTTGCCCACGCCATTTTCCCTGATTGTCGCCAACCTGTTCTCGACGACGTTGGTCTCTCTGGCTCCAGCGCTGAGCAGCCACGTCGAACAGAAGGGATATGCCATCCTCTCCGGCATTCAGTTCGACCAAGAAAGCGAGGTCCTCGCCGCCTACCCTTTCCCAACATGGAGTCTCTCTGACCGTCTGGCCCGAGACGAATGGGTCACGTTAGTCCTCCAACGCGTCTGAAGACAATTCGCATTCAGCGCTCATCATCTCTCATTCATCATTCACCATTCCGCTATGCCGCGGTTCTTCCTCCCAGCCGTTCAGATTCATGGGTCACAAGCTCTCCTCACCGGCGCGGAATTTCATCACCTTCGTCATGTCGTGCGACTCAACGTCGGCGACAGTCTGACCCTGGGTGATGAGTACGGCAGAGAACACCACGGCACTATCATCTCTCTTTCCCCCACCAGCGCGGAAATTGTTCTCACGGCGTCCTCGCGCTCTGACTCTGGAGTCTTTTCGCTTACGCTCGCGCAAGGCGTACTCAAGGGCCACAAGATGGATTTAGTGATCGAAAAAGCGACGGAAATCGGCGTGCAGCGCCTCATTCCGTTTTTCTCGGCTTTCACCGTTCCCCAACTGCCGGCGGAACGGCGCGGCGAACGAGTGGCGCGCTGGCAACGCCTGGCGCAGAGCGCGACAAAACAGTCCGGCAGCCCGGTCCCGCAGATTACCTTTCCACAATCTTTTGCCGAGCTGCTCGCCACGAGTCCCGCTGGAATCGACAAGGTCTTATTGTACGAAAAAGAGCGGACACTGACACTCAAGGCCTTTGCCCAAACTCATCCCGCGTTTTCCTCACTCTGTGTCGTCGTCGGGCCAGAGGGAGGATTCGCCGGGGAAGAAGTCGAGCAGGCACGGTCCGTCGGGTTTCACGTTGTTGGGCTCGGCACCCGCACCTTGCGGGCCGAGACGGCCGGCATCGTCGCGGTCGCGCTCTGCCGCTTCCTGTGGGGAGAAATGGAAATTCCCCCCTTGCTTTGACGGCGAAGAATGCCATAGCATGCCGCCGCGATGGACGACCGCACCCCCAGAGAAGAGCCAGCGATTGATGTCAATCGGTCGCAGGAGACAAGCGTGTCAGCGACGGGATCATCTCCCCAGGCTGACCTTCCTCTCCTGTCAAGGGAAATGCCGCTGACGGCATCGGCGCAGCCGGAGGCATTCGCCAGAGCGGGGTTTTGGCTACGATCGGTCGCGTTCGTCATCGACCTCTCGGTACTCAGCGCGTTTTCCCTGCTCTTATTGCTCGTCAGCTTTCTGGTTTCCGGGATGGGCGCAGAGGTTAGCGGCCTTGACGCCGATGCGTCTAACTCCTTCTCCCTGTTGTCACTCATTGAGGTCACCGAATTCATCGCCACGGCGGCTTACTTCACGATTCTGCACGGCGAAACCGGACAAACGATCGGCAAAAGTTTGTTGGGGTTGGAGGTACGCACGCTTGACGGTGGTCGGCTCAGCTATGGCCACGCCCTGATCCGCTTCCTGGCCTACAGTCTTTCGTTATTCTTCTTTGGCCTCGGCTTTCTCTGGGTGGCGCTGAATCCGGGGAAACGCGGCTGGCACGATCTGCTCAGCGGGACGATAGTCGTCAGCAAATACGGAGAACAGTGAGTGAGGAATCCCATGCGCTTCGCCTTTATCATGGACCCGATTCAGAACGTGCTGATTGACAAAGACACCACTTTTGTCTTCCTGCTCGAAAGCCAGGCCCGCGGTCACGAGGTCCACTACCTAGAGATGGATGATTTGTTCATCGAGCGGGCCAGAGCCATGGGGCGAGCGCGGCGCATCGAATTACGGCGCGAGTACCGTAATCATTTTACCTTTCACGAAGAGGTAGTCGGACCGCTCGGCGCTTTCGACGCCGTTTTCATGCGCAAAGACCCACCTTTCGATATCCCTTATCTCCACGCCACCCAGTTTCTCGACCTGGCGCAACAAGAAGGCGCGTTCGTGCTCAATAACCCCGCGGGCCTGCGGGCGGCGAACGAGAAACTCTACGCGCTCAACTTCTCCGCGGTGATTCCACCCACCCTGGTCTCGCAGAACCCGAATCGGATCAAGGATTTTCTCGAAGAACTAGGCGGCGAGATGATTATCAAGCCGATCGACGGACACGGCGGGGCAGGCATTTTCTACGTGCACCGTCACGATCGCAATCTGAATTCACTGCTAGAGACTGCCACGCGCGAGGGCCACGAGCCCATCATTGCGCAGCGCTATCTGCCCGAAGTGCGTCAAGGGGACAAGCGGCTCATTGTCCTCAACGGCGCACCGCTGGGCGGCACGTTACGCGTGCCGCGCGCGGACGAGCATCGTGGCAACATTCATGTCGGTG
Source organism: Binatia bacterium (assembly GCA_041487975.1). Lineage (GTDB taxonomy): Bacteria > Desulfobacterota > Binatia > Bin18 > Bin18 > JACQEL01. The sequence goes on from JBGPOI010000218.1 coordinate 7,699, forward strand.
GCACTTGCGTGAAGGCCGAGGTCACACCACGTGACCGTGAGATCTGCCGCGAG
>JBGPOI010000219.1:0-7691 GCA_041487975.1 Binatia bacterium
AGCGGCAGTTTCACCTTTCTCGATTTCGTTACCAAGAACGGCCGCCTCCTCCGCCGCCCGAGTGAACAGGGCACCGTGCGAGTCACTTACCAGCGTCCGGTCTTGCGCGGCACGGACGACCTGCTCACTTTCAACTTGAATCTCGACGTCGTCGGTGATCGCGATGACGTCGATCCCCCGAGCAGTACATTTCGCACCAACCCGATGTACGCCCGGACCGATGTGGCGGTCTCTTATTCTTTTCCCGCCAATTTTCTGTCGTTTTCCCGTCTCACAGTCTATAGCAAGATCGGGAATCTCTTTGATCGCAGTTACCGGGAGGTTCTGGGATTCAAATCTCCCCCGCTCAATTACCAGGCAGGTCTTAAAGTGACCTTTTGAGGACGACTTTCCTAGCTCCGGGGAGAACGGCTGCACACCACGTAGTTCTGGATCCTAAAAGAGCGTGAAAGGGCTTGTGTCCACTCTTATGGGAGTGTATAAGGCGTCTTGTCCTTCTTTCGTCCTAGAGGAAACTGATGAGTCCCCATACTTCAGAGATACCCCAGATCCTGCAAGCGTTTGCGAATGATGCGCACTTCTTCCGCGGTCAGCTCTCCGCCCGCCGGTGTGAATTGCGGGGATTCTGAGGCATGTTTTTCAGCAGTGGCGGCGGCTTCAGTCGCAGCGGCTTCAGTGGAAATGAGGTCGCGCAGCACATAGACGACGAACTCGGTGACCGAGTGGAAGCCGGTATCAGCAATGACGACTTGCAGCTTTTCATAAAGCTGGCGGGGAATTTTCAGTGTGACGTCGCCTTTTCCTGTCATAGTTTTTCCCGGTACAAAATCTGACGGACTGTATCATTCTTCGCAAGCGAGGAATAGGTCAGGGCACTCTCGCGAGAGGGAGTGACACTCTGATTGTGTCCGACTAGGGAATGTCTGGAGATGGGGGATTGAGTGTCTGAGAAAATTTTTCATGGATGGGTAGCGCAATTATGAGTTGGGGTGCGTGGTTTACTCTGAGCGTAGTGGTGTTGGGTGTCGGCGCATTGATCTGGGAGGTGCTCGCGCCGGATCTCATCTTTCTCGGTATGCTGGCCGTGCTGATCGTCAGCGGGGTGGTGTCTCCGGAAGAGGCGCTGGTCGGTTTTTCCAATCCCGGGATGATCTCGGTCGGCGCACTCTTTGTTGTCGCTGGGGCCTTACAGAATACCGGAGCCTTGGGGTTTGTCGCGACCCGCATTTTTGGTCGGATCGAGAGTGACCGCCGCGCGTTACTGCGAATGATGATTCCGATCGCCGGCATCTCGGCGTTTCTCAACAACACGCCGATCGTGGCGATGTTTATGCCGGTGGTGATCGACTGGACCCGGCGCTACCGCGTATCTCCTTCCCGGTTTCTCATTCCGCTTTCCTACGCGACCATCCTGGGCGGAGTGTGCACCTTGATCGGCACCTCGACCAACTTGGTCGCCAACGGCCTGATGGTGGGGTATGGCCTGTCGGGGATGTCATTCTTTGAGTTGGGCGCGGTCGGATTCCCGTGCGCAGTCGCAGGTCTCGCCTTCATCGCTTTAATCGGTCGGCACCTTTTGCCTGATCGTAAGGACCTGATCGAAAGCCTGGAAGAAAGCCAGCGTGAGTACCTGGTCGAGATGGAAGTCGCGTCTGACTGTCCGCTGGCCGGGCAGCAGATCGAAGAAGCCGGACTCCGCCATCTCCCCGGCCTGTTTCTCATTCGCATTGAGCGAGCAGAAGAGATCGTAGCGCCGGTCGGGCCAGAAGAACGGCTCAAGGTGGGCGATCGCTTGGTGTTCACCGGCGCGGTGTCCACCATCGTGGATTTGCAGAAGATTCGCGGTCTGGTGCCGGCTGGGGATCACCGTGAGGGCGCGGGAAGATTTCTTGACGAGAACAACCTGAGTGAAGCGGTCGTTTCTGAATACTCACCGCTGGTCGGCAGCACAATTCGTGATGCCAATTTCCGCACCCGTTACGGCGCGGCGGTGGTCGCCGTTCATCGCGGCGGCAGGCGTCTCAGCGGAAAAATCGGTGACATCGTCTTGCGTGCCGGCGACACACTCCTGCTCGAAGCCTCGCCGGGATTTGTGCGCGCCTACCGGAATTCCACTGATTTTTACCTAGTCTCGGAAGTTCCCAACAGCATCCCCCCACGATATCAGAAAGCAGTACCCGCCCTCCTGATCCTGGTTGCTTTGGTCGTGACCGTCACGACCGGCCTGTTGCCTATGATTACGGCTTCCCTGCTGGCGGCCTCCGCCGTCGTCGGGTTGGGCTGCCTCTCAGTCGGTGAGACGCGTAGCGCGGTGGATATGTCGGTGCTGATTTTGATTGCCGCGGCTTTTGGCGTGGGCAAGGCGTTGGAAAAGACCGGTGCGGCGAGCGCGCTTGCCACACTGCTCATCGAGGCAGGGTCACGGCTGGGGCCAGTCGGCGTGCTCGCTGCCATCTATCTCGCCACGGCGATTCTCACCGAGGTCATCTCGAATGCCGCCGCCGTGGCGCTGGTTTTCCCTATCGCCCTCGCGGCGGCTAAACAGTTTGGCGTCGATGCCCGACCGTTCGCCATCGCCATCACCGCCGCCGCTTCGTCGAGCTTCGCCTCGCCTATCGGCTATCAGACCAACCTCATGGTCTACGGGCCGGGCGGGTACCGATTTTCCGACTTCCTCAAGATCGGCATCCCGCTCAAGTTGCTGGTCTTCACCGTGGCGATGGTGTGTATCCCGTATGCCTGGCCGTTCCGACCCGCGTGATCGCTATCCCAGCATTGATAATCCATTGAGCCGCTAGGACTATCCTCCTTCGATGATCCGGCGCCCTGTCAGACCGTCGAGAATTTCCACCAGTCGCGGCTTGCGGATGTTGGCCTGTCGCAGCGCAGCCAGATAACTCTTCCAGTCCTGTTCTCTGTCCAGTTTTTTCAGGACCCGCTGCAGCTTGCGCAGATAACCAGCAGCCGTGTCATACGCTCGTACCTGGGTGAGTGCAATCTGGGATTCAGCCATCTTCTTCCATATGACAATGGCACGGTCGGGATATGCATCTGCCACTGCCAGAGCAATTCGGTCATCGTCAAACCAGCCGTATCCCCAAACGGTTGACCGTGGCTTGCGCTGGTCGTACCAGCGGAGAACTTCGTCGGGTCGCTTCTCGGCAATGGCGATGTCGATGAGTGTCTCGGTCATCGGAGCAGGCAGCTTCTGGCGCTCGGCAAGCGCCGGCAGGCCGGTTTCGGGCAACGGCCAAGGGGGAATACCTTGCTCTTTTGCCTTCTGGGGAAGTTTCCCGGTTTCCAGGTAGTGCATGGCCGCCGCCCGCACCGCCGACCAGACGCCGGCCCGCTCGGCCGCTTTCTGCAACTCCTGAAAGGTATGCAACCCTGGCTGCTGGAAGAAGTCTTCGGCGTGAAAGGCAGCGACCCGGAGCCAGTCTTTTTCTCTTTCCCGCATCTCACGCAAGGCGGTACGCAGTTCACTAGCGATGCCCGGCCATTTTTTCTGGGTAGCCTTGATCCCCTTATGTATCCACTGTTCGGCCTCTTCCCAGCGTTTGGCTTTCTTGAGGTAGTTGACCAGACGGAGATAACTGCCTGTTTCTTCTGCCTCGCGCTCACAGAGGGGGATGATCTCTTCATGCCGGCCGGCATTCTCCAGCGCCTCGATAAGCCGGTCGCTCAGGTGGTCGCGGCGGTAGCTGCGGGAAAAACTGTCCTCGCCCTTTGTCGCTTTGTACTGCTTCAGGCGCTGCGCGAGTTTCTCTGCCACGATATTCCAGTCCGCAGCTGGGTGATTCTGCTTCCAGAAGGCTTCTGCGCCACGGCACAGCTCGTACTGGTCGTCAAGTTCTGCATCCATCGCCCAGAGCATCTGTTCGGCAGGCGAAAGGGAGGATTGCGGAAGTGCGCGAAAGACGAGGTCCATACAGGAGGCGATTTCTTCCGCTGTTTCTCCCTCGTCGTCGGTCGTCTCCACCCGTCTTGTTCCCGCCTCCAGCAACTCTTCTCCCAGACTCACGACTTCATCCGTATGCCCCGCAGCCAGGAGCGCTTCCAGGCGCTCTCGCATCCGCGCGTAGTCCCCGCTGGAGCCGCCACCACCCCAGTCATCGTCCCAGTCAGGTTCGCTGTCGAGTTCGTTGATCTCCTCTCGCACAGCTTTGACCAACTTTTTTACCGCTCCTGACGACAGGTTGCGCCGATCCTGTAAGTCCTGGCGCACGGTCGGATGGCGTTTTGCCTGTTCCTTCAGCAGGGTGACGAGCTGCTCTTTGCTCTGCTGTTCGAGAAAAGTGGACAACGTATCAGCAGCGACTTTTTTCGCCCGCCGTGGAGCGGTGCGGACCGTATCCTCATCCTTGTCGTCTTCATCGTATTCCTCGTCTTCTCCCTCTTCGTCCCAGCTTTCCTCCTCGTCCCAGGCGTCTTCTTCCTGTCTGCTCTCATCTAGCAACTTGAGCCGCCGGTCCCGTTCGGCGACGGCAGGGACCTCTCTCTTTTGTTTCAGACACTCTAGATATTCGAGCACCACCGCCACAGCATGCTTACAGGTACCGCCGTATGGGCAGGTGCAGAAGGAGGTCAGATTCCCATCTTTGGCCTCGACGACTGTGGCATATCGATGTGTACCGAGCACCCAGGCGACAAGCCCTCCGCTGCCTGAGCGAGCCAAGTTCTGTACTCGACGGCCACGCTGATAGCTGCGCCCGCGGGACACAATCGCCGCCCCAGCCCACTCCTCGAGATCACCCCAGGTCAAATCCTCGAAGGGATCAGTCTTTGCACGCTTCTGAGCCATGGGGTTTTCCTCCGACAGTAGCCAGAGGGTCACATACGTCTTCTCCTCCAGCCGGTTAGGAAAGCAATCATGATCGTACACCTTCAACTGCCAGCAGATACATGGCCTGCGATTCGGCGCGGTCGCGGATCCATGCTCGATAATCCGCCTCGGCCGTTGCCCGTTGGCTTTCGCTGATGACCCCGCTTTCAACCATCTGCGGTCCCCGCACGGCCGCAACTTCCGCCCAGATGGCGATGTGTGTAGCGAAGTCAGGATCCGCGCGTTTGGTCACTTCATGTTGCGGGGTTTGTACGATATCCACCAGCCCGGCCTGCGTAAACATCTCCGGCAAGTGGTCGGCGATGGCATTGTCCATCCCCGCCTCGGCTCGCCAACGGAGAAATGCCGTATAAAACTCCTGCATACTGCGTGGTGGGTCCGGCTGCCAGGCGATTTTCTCGTGATTGTAATCCAGGACCATCACCCGGCCTTCTGGTTTTGCCGCGGCGACCATGCTTCGCAACGCCGAGAGAGGGCTGGCCAGCCACTGCAGGACACGTGCGGCGGTGACGATATCGAACATGTTGTGAAACCGGAGATTGTAGATGTCCCCCACCTCGAACGACAAGCCGGAAATATCGCCATGTGCGCCGTGCGCCTGTTCGATCAGACCGGCATGAACGTCAGTGCCAACTATGGAACCGCCTGGTGCAACCACTTCGGCAATGCCACGAGTGATCGCCCCTGTGCCACATCCGACATCGAGAACAGTCAGTCCGGGCTGGAGCAACTGAGCGAGGCGTCGGTGTGCGGTTGTGAGGGAACGGATGTTGAGGACGCCACTCGCGCCCTCGGGCATGTGGGCGCGATGACGGGCTGGGTCATCGGGTGACTGCATACGTCTTCCTGAGACTGAGGCTTTAGCCGCCCGTTTCCGGGTCGAACTCGACTTCGTAGTAGTGTACGGTCCCTCCGCTTTCTGAATCCGTTCCTACTTCCCGAATGGCAGCGATGCGAGAGTGCCTGTGGGGGTATGGGTCGGACAATTCGTAGATCTTGCCGAAGTATCCGATGGAAAAAGCCGTCGTTTTTTCCATCTTGCGATAGATGGTCCGATCAGTCACATCACCGACTCGTGGCGGTGGTCCATCCGCGTCCCACTGGCCAGCGTGCTCGGTCACGGAGAGAAAACCGCTGCCGCTCGCACGGGTGGTCTTATTGAAGGTGGATACCCCGCCAGAGAAGAAACAACCGGCTTGGGCGAACAGGAGCACGATTGACGCGCAGAGAACAGCAAGAGAGCGAGAGAGAGACATACGTCTGTGCCTGAAACTTGTAGGGGGCACACAACCGTGCGCCCCTACGTTATGCAGACCGTCCGTGCTTCGCTGCGTGCAGCGCAGACGAGAATTTGTTGGACACCTCACTAATGCGCGTGCGCCCCCTGGGCGTGCGTGTGGGCTTTTCCCTTTGCATGGCTGTGGCCATGCTCATGGGTCTGCCCGTGCCCCTGAGTCACGGCGTGGCGGCGGGGGTTACGCTCATGGCTATGGTCGTGGCCATGCGTTGGCGGCGCGACGACAGGTTCAGGAATCCCACGCTGTTTGCGCGTCTCCGCCTGTTTGGCCGTCTTATCATCGTACTCGTTGCCCCGCCCCTGGGAGTGAGCGACGAACCGTCGCAACGAGGGCTCATCCATGTGGCAGGAGAGCGGGACCTGCGGGTAGCGCATGCACAGTGGCCGCGGGTCCTGCGGTTGCTGTACCGCAGTTGTCGTCTCGCCGTTATGCTGGCCGTTGCCGCCGGACGCGATAGCAAAGGCAGAGACGATGCGGGGTGCACGACGGCTACACTCAGGACACGGCTTCTTCTTGGCTGCCTCGTTCAACGACGTCAGCACTTCGAAAGTGAGATCGCACGAAGGGCAGTGGTATTCGTAGAGTGGCATACTGCCCCCTTGTTTTACTCGATCGCAGTGGGCGCGTGCGGCAACTCGGCCCAGTCTTCCGGATCGTGACTGATCCAGACCGTGGCCTCATGCATGTCGCGGATCGCCTTGACTCGCTGGATCGACAGCGCCGCCTGGCTCGGATCGGTGTCGAGCGGCATGGTCGCACCGGTGGTGATCTGATCACGCAGGTGGATGGTATCGCCGACGAGCAGGATCTTACGGTTCGGCAGACGCACGTAGAGCGAACACTCACCCGGAGTGTGACCCGGTGTCTTGAGCATGTGCAGACTGCCATCGTCGAACAGGTCCAGATCGCCGTCCAACTCAATCCAGTTAAAGTTGCGAGTGGGGACGATGTCGTCGAAGATGAATACCGCACGTCGGTCCGGGTCCGGCCAGTAGGCGTAGCGCAGCTCGTTGGCCATGATCAGGAATTTGGCGTTGGGAAAGGCATGCAGGTAGCCGGTGTGGTCGAGGTGAAGATGCGAGACGACCACATATTTGATGTCGTTCATCTTGTAGCCGAGAGCCTGGATCTGCCGATCGAGCAGCATTTCTTTAGGATATTTTACTTGAATAGCGTTGGCGATCGGTCCCCAGTAACCCACCGGGTCATCAGACGCTTTCGGGTGACAACCGGTGTCGAACAGCACTAAGCCCTTAGCGTGTTCGATCAGGTACGCCGGGCAGGGTACCGTCACCGGGTCATTCGGGGCACCGTGCATCAACAGACTCCGCGGCACTGTCAGCTCCGCGTTCGGCAGCGCCCACATTCGTTTCGCTTTCCCGTCTGCCATAACTGTCCCTCCTGAGTAGGATTTGCGGTCAGCGTACCCCCGGCACGCGGGGCGTATGCTAGTAGAGGTGATTCACGGTGTCAATGGTTTGCGAAAGCGTGGCCCTTCGACAAGCTCAGGGTGACCAGAAGCGAGCGCGCTGGCCGGACTCCGTTCGTGC
>JBGPOI010000220.1:0-7686 GCA_041487975.1 Binatia bacterium
GCAATACCAACTTCGTCGCCGTCAACCCGGCGGTGGCCTACAACTCCACCAACAACGAGTACCTGGTGGTATGGTATGGCGACGACAACACCGGTGCATTGGTGGACGAGGAGTATGAGATCTTCGGCCAGCGGCTCAACGCCGCCACCGGCGCCGAGGTGGGCGCCAACGACTTTCGCATCAGTGACATGGGGCCGGATGGCAATACCAGCTTCACTGCCGTCTCCCCGGCCGTGGCCTACAACTCCACCAACAACGAGTACCTGGTGGCGTGGGAAGGGGACGACAACACCGGCACGCTGGTAGACAACGAGCGTGAGATCTTCGGCCAACGCCTCAACGCCGCCACCGGGACGGAAGTCGGGGCCAACGACTTTCGCATTAGCGACATGGGCCCGGATGGGAACACGAGCTTCGCGGCCGCCTTCCCGGCCGTGGCCTACAACTCCACCAACAACGAGTACCTGATAGTGTGGCAGGGGGACGATAACACCGGTACGCTGGTAGGCAACGAGCGTGAGATCTTCGGCCAACGCCTCAACGCCGCCACCGGGACGGAAGTCGGGGCCAACGACTTTCGCATTAGCGATATGGGGCCGGATGGCAATACCAACTTCTTCGCCGTCCTGCCAGCGATGGCCTACAACTCAATCAACAATGAGTACCTGGTGGTGTGGGATGGCGACGACAACACCGCCCCCTTGGTGGACAACGAGGTTGAGATTTTCGGCCAGCGCCTCACCGGGACCGCGGCAACGCTGTTCGCCGCGGTCTTGCCCGCGAGCCGCTCCGTGCAGGTCGGCACTATTGCCTCAGCCTTTGCTACCCTCATCAATGCCAGTAGCGCGGCGACAGCCGACTGTGGCTTCTCCCCGGTCCCCAGCCTGCCCGCCCTCTTCCACTTCCAGCAGACCAACTGCGCCACTAACCTGCCCCTGGGCACTCAGGATACACCCATCGCCATTGACGCCCTCGCGGCCGGCTGCTTTGTCTTCGCCTTGCAACCGACCAATACCATTGCCCCCACCGACGTGGGGTTTAATTTTACCTGTGCCGATGCCCTGGCCGCGCCAACCTTCGTGGGGGTGGACACGCTGCTGCTCTCGGCCGCTACCTCGCCGACGCCCGATGTGGTGGCCTTGGGCGCCACGCTGTGTAACAACGGTATCGTCAACATTCCCACCCCAATGGGGACGGGGGTGTTCTCGGTGGCCACCGTCAACCTGGGGAGCAGCGCAGATATCACGGTAACGGCGGACACAGGGGGGGTGAGTCTGCCGCTGACACCCTTCGTGTGCGAGACCAATCCGGCCACGGCGCAGTGCATCTCGGCCATTGGCCTCAGTGTGACGACGATGATCGCGGCGGGGACGACGCCGACGTTTAGCTTCTTCGTGCAGGGAGCGGGGAATGTCCCCTTCGACCCGGCCTTCAATCGCATTTTCGTGCGCTTCAAGCAGGGGGCGGTGGTACGGGGTGCGACCAGTGTGGCGGTGCGCACGCACACGGAGAATTGCGCGGCGCAATGACCGGCGAAGACCAGGCCACCGCGGGGCCAAGATAAGAAAGAAGGTAGGCCGGAATAAGCGGAGCGTTTCCGGCATAGACGAGCACGCCGGGAACGGCCTGCGGCCTTATCCCGGCCTACGACCGAGAAAACAGTCCGATGAATCTCCCTCTTCCCGGGGACGTGGTTTTGCGCTACCTTGCGGCCCAAGAGGGAAACCCCACGCGGCAAGTTCGCAAAAACGCGAAACAATCTCACAGTGAGGATGATCGTAGGAGGCGCTCATGGAATTTGGTATTTCTTATCCAGCCCGACCGGACGCCTGGAAAGACCTGGTCATCGCCGAAGATCACGGCTTCACGCACGCCTGGTTCTATGACTCGCAGATGATTTACAGCGATGTGTATGCCTGCATGGCGCTGGCGGCCGAGCACACCAAAACCATTAAGCTCGCCACCGGCGTGGCCATCCCTAGCAATCGCATCGCGCCGGTCACCGCCCATTCGATCGCCACTATCAACCTACTCGCTCCCGGCCGTGCCATCTTGGGCATCGGCACGGGCTTTACCGGCCGCAACACCATGGGGCTGCCGCCCGTGCCACTCGGCATGTTGCGCGAGTACGTACAGATGTGCCGCGCCTTGTTGCGAGGAGAAGAAGTCCTTTATCGTGAAGGCACGCGCGAGCGCTGGATCAAGTTCCTCCACCAGGATCACGGCTATATCAACCTGAAAGACCCGATTCCCATTTACCTGGCCGCCAACGGTCCCAAAGCCCTCGAGTTGACCGGCGAACTGGCGGACGGTTGGCTCACGCCGCTTTCCGATCCGGCTAGTTTCAAGAAAAACCTCGCTCTGGTGGGAAAAGGGGCCGCCAAAGCCGGACGGGCGATCGCGAACTTTCCTACGGTCATCCTTTCTACCGGCTGCGTCCTGCGCCCAGGGGAATCAATTACTTCGCCGCGCGTAATCGCGCGCGTGGGCCCGTTAGCGATTGTCGCGCTGCACGCTCTCTGGGAACGGTCTGCGGTTGCCGCCGACTTGCCCGCTTCCTTACAACACTTGTACGATCGCTACAACACTGAGTATGTCGCCAAGCTGAAGACACCGGCCGACCGCCGTTACCTGGAGGTGCATGAAGGACATCTCATTTATTTGAAGCCAGGAGAAGAGCGTTACGTGGACGAAACGTTGATTCGCGGCTTCAGCGTGACTGGCACCGGTGAGGAAATCATCTCTCAGTTGAAGGCCCTGGAAGCCGTCGGACTCAAACAAATCAACCTGCAGATAGTGAACAACGGCCGGGAAATGATCGAGGAATTCAGCTGCGAGGTGATCGCGAAGTACTGAGGGGGCCGCAAGACGTGCTTCGACAGGCTCAGCACGAACGGTCTTGTTTGGAGTAGGGGCGGCCCCGTGTGGCCGCCCAAAGAAGGGCAACCACATAGGGTTGCCCCTACAAACGGACAGAAGAGAGTTAAACCATGGCCAAACCATCCATCACTTTAGGTATCGCCATCTCCCTGAGCGGGCGCTATGCCCTCCTCGGCCGGCAAGCTCTGGAAGGGTTGGAGTGCTATGTCCGTGATGTCAACACCGCCGGTGGCATCTTCCTCAAGAGCGCGGGCCAGCGACTGCCAGTGTCGTTGGCGGTCGAGGACGACGAAAGCGATGAAAGCAAGATCCGCAATCTGGTCGAGAAACTGATTCGCCAGGATCACAGCGACCTGCTGATCGGTCCTTACGGCAGCGGCCTGACTCTGGCCGCGGCTGAGATGGCCGACGCTTTCCAATACGTATTATGGAATCACAGCGGCTCTTCCGACGAAATTTTCGAGTGCAACCTCTCTTCGGTGGTTGGCATTCTCACGCCGGCCTCGCTCTATCTGTGCGCGATTCTGGACATGCTCAAGTCACTCGATGCCACAGTGAGAAAAGTCGCGCTGTTCAGCGCCAAGACTGGTTTTGCCGCGGATATGGCGGCCGGCGCCCTGGCCTGGATCAAACGGGAAGGGTTTACCTTGACCGTGCATCAGTCCTATCGTTCCGGCATCGAAGACTTCCGACCGCTCCTCGGTCAGATCAAAGATGATCCCCCGGACGTATTTCTCAGCGTGGGACGGGTCGAGGACGATATCCTGCTCGGCCGCCAGTTGCGTGAACTCAAGCCTCGTCTCAAGGCCGCGGGGTTAGTCGTGGCGGCAATTAGCCGTTTCAAGGCGGCCCTGCGTGAGCAGGCTGACGGCTTCTTTGCGCCCAGCCAATGGGAACCGCAGGTGCGCTATGCGGTTGATGTCGGCCTGTCGGAGGATGAGTTCGTTTCCCACTATCTGAAGAGCGCCACCGTGCCGATTGATTATCCGGCGGCCCAAGGCTATGCGGCCGGCTTAGTCGCCCAGCGTTGTGTCGAAGAGGTCGGCGCGCTCGACCAGAAGGCGTTGCGCGAAGCCGCGGGCCGCTTGCGTTTCACCACATTCTACGGTCCGTACGCCACCGACCCCAAGACCGGCAGGCAGACGGCTCACCCGATGTTAGTGACACAGTGGCAGAAGGGCAGGAAAGAAATCGTCTGGCCGCGGGAAGTCGCCGAGGCTCAGCCGCTGTATCCGGGTCCGTTGTGGGAATAAAGCGTTCAGCTCTCAGCCAAAATTAGGTGACAGGTTATAGAGAGGAGAGGCGGTGAACCTCTTTCCTGTTCCCCCTTCCTTATCCCCTGTCCTGCTGACGGCTGAGAGCTGACGGCTTATTGTGAAAGGAGTGTGTATTTATGGGACGGCTGGATGGAAAAGTTGCGTTGGTCACCGGCGGTGCGTCTGGAATTGGCCGGGCGATCTGCCTGAGCTTTGCCAAGGAGGGGGGGACGATTATTTGCAACGACCTCACCACCGAAACGGCACAAAAGGTCCTGGAGGAATGCGGTCAGCAGAAACAAGGGCTGGCGGTGAAAGCGGATGTCGCCAAGAGCCGCCAAGTCGTCGCCATGTTCGACCGGATTCACCGGAAGTTTTCCAGGTTGGACATCCTGGTGAATAATGCCGGCATCGGCCTGGATAACGCCCAAACCCGCGCTCGCTTTAACAAGGTGCTGGAAAAGCAACAAGCCGAACTGGCGAAAGACGGCAAGATCAAAACCGCGCTCGAAGCTACGCAGAACCTCACCGACGAAGAATGGGACCGCATGCTCGGCATTCACCTCAACGGCACCTTTTACTGCACCCGCGAAGCGCTCAGGATTATGGAGAGACAGGGGTCGGGCAAAATCATCAGCCTAGCTTCGATCTGTGGCATGACCGGCTGCGCTGGGGCGCCGCATTACAGCGCGGCCAAAGCTGGGATCATGGGCTTCACGCGGGCGGTCGCGCGCGAGGTGATCGTCAACGGCGTGAACGTCAACGCCATCGCCCCCGGGTACATCGACACCCCCATGACCCAGGCGATTACCGACGCCGTGCGCACGGCGATCTCCCTGGCCACGCCAGCCGGCCACTTCGGCTCGCCGCAGGACATCGCCAACCTGGCGGTCTATCTCGCTTCAGAAGAATCCAACTTTATGGTTGGACAAGTCATCAGCCCCAACGGCGGGTACGTTATCGCCTAACGGACGATCACAAGGCCCAAAACTATAGCCTTCAGGTCTCATTACGGATTAGCCCCCTGATCTTCTGAACTGCCTGTCGTATCCGCATTAGGAGGGGGGGATGTTCCCACTCCCCCCGCCGCTCTCCTTCATCCCCAACCGTTTTTTCTCCCGGCAGGTGTCAACTAAAGTCGGGGTTCATTCGTTTCTCTACTGCAAAGTTCATCCGACCGTGCATCAGTCTCCTGTGTGTATCTCGACACGGGACTGTGGAGGACAATAGGGCGGTAAGGAAAAGGTGGGAGAGTACCAGATCGTGCCGGACGAGCAGAGTCTCTACAAAGAGGTATACCGTGCGCATCATGCACGGATCGTACAGCTCTGTCGTCTGTGGCTGAATGATCCCCACGAAGCCGAAGACGCCGCCCAGGAGGTCTTTCTCAAGCTTTTCCAGGCCAGCAAAGCGCAAGAGGCGTCATTTGCGTGGCGGGCGTGGCTCACGCGGGTCACCCTCAACACCTGTCGTGACCGACGGCGCTCAAGCTGGTGGAAATGGTGGCGTGAGAAGTCCGTGGAATTCGAGGAAATGCTTTTGCCGAGTCGTGAGCCCACCCCGGAAGAGGAGATCGTGAGCCGCGAGCAACGCGCACAGATTTGGGGTCTCTTTCGCGCGCTCTCGGCACGCCAGCAAGAGGTGTTTGCCCTGCGTTATGTCGAAGGATGGTCGGTTGAGGAAGTCGCGCAGATGCTAGGGATCACCGCGGGTAGCGTGAAACAGCATCTTTTTCGCGCCGTGCGTCATCTGCGCAAAGCCTTAAGAGGTCAGCGATGAGCCGCCATTTACGGGATGAGGTGCTCTGGGCATTGTCTGAGGGCGCGGGGACCAGCGCGGACCGGGCGCACGTAGACGGGTGTCCCGCTTGTGCCGCGCGCTACCAGCAGTTAGCGCGTGACCTCAAAGTGCTCGGGCAAGTATTGCGAGAATCCCCTCCCCGGCAAGCCGCCCTTCAGCCGCGTCGAGCCCTGCAGATCCGTTGGGCTCCCGCGGTTGCCGTGATGGTGGCAACTCTGCTGCTCCTGTGGGGGCAAGAGTGGCTGCGAGTGCTGACGCTGCCACTCTCCCCGCTGGAGGCCCGCAAAAATGCAGAGACGGTTCGCTTCCTGACAAAAGAGATTCCCCTCGCCCTCTTCTCCACGGCCGAGTTGAAGCCCGGGAAGCTTCCGGCTCACGCGACAAATCTCGCTTACCTCCAAGCCGCCCTGGATGGCGGTTGGCCCAGCGAACCATGCGAGCCCTCTCGTACGACAGATTGTGAACCTGATCCTTTCTCCCTCTTTCTCGAAGAATACGGACACTAAGGAGAGCAGCTTGTGAAGAAGATACTCCGTATCGTGGTAGCCGGGCTTCTACTCTTGGGTCTTTGGGCTGTTCCCGTTGCTGGACAAGAACAGACGCTCGAATCTCTGGCCAAGGGAGCTTCAGGCGGAGACAGTTTAGGACAGCTCTTGCCATTGTTGCTGAAAGAAATTGGTTTGACTCCTGAACAGACCCAGCAGGTGCGGCAGATCATCGCTTCCCATCGTGGGACATTGCAGTCACTCTTCGGTCAGTTGCAAGCCGCCAATACCGACCTGGCCAACAAGCTCATTGTCCCTGACGAGGTCAAAGCAACCGAGCTCACGCCTCAGGTCCAACGGATCACGCAACTCCGCGAGCAGCTCCTGCTGGAGGGACTGTATGCCGTACTGGAGGTGCGACAGGTGCTCACGCCGGAGCAGCGGACCAAGGCGGTGCAGCTCAAGGAACAGATCCAAGCCCTCCGCCAAACGATGAGCGGCCTCGTAGGAGAAAAGAGCCCACAGACCGCGCCGACGGCACCAACCACATTAGAAAAGTAAAAATCTTCTCCCGGCGATTGGTGAGACAACTTTCAGGAAAGGAGAGAGCAACATGCAAATCGCTACACAATGGTACACCTTGATCGTTTGCGCGGTACTGTGCGGCCTGACCGGCGTAAGCGTCTGGAGATACGCGTACCGCCTGGGGGTAAAGCACGGCCGCTCCATGCTCGTGCCGTTTCCACTGATTGACGAACTCATCGAGCACAGAATCGCCTGTCTCGGGCAAGATCCCACCAAGGCGCAGGTTGCAGTGGAAACGTCGCTGGGCCTTGAGGAATGAGGAACGTGTCATTGGTCTAGGACGCCTTCTTTTCCTGGCCTGCGAGGATCGCTTTTTTGTCGGGAGCTGTTTTTTTGCCTGGAAGGAGGAAGGAATGTATTCTGCAAACCCGATCACTCGCGTTTGGGTGTTCACGCTCGTCGCAGGCCTGACAATTGTTTCCTGTGCAACACGGAAAGATCCCGTTCTCAGCAGGCAAGAGACCCTCCCTCCCACGCCACTGACAGTGACTTCAGCGGTCACCGAGCCCGTCGCTCCCACTCGCGCCACCGTGCAAGCGGCCTACGGCAAGCTGCCTTTGCACTTCGAGGTCAACCAAGGGCAGAGCGACGGTCAGGTGAAGTTCCTCGCCCGCGGCAGCGGTTACACGTTGTTCCTCACTGCTACTGAGGCGGTACTAACGCTGCGAAATGCCGAACAC
>JBGPOI010000221.1:0-7672 GCA_041487975.1 Binatia bacterium
CCGTACCGCTGGAGCAAGTCTTTCGTTGAGCGAGGTAGATCAGCGTCGATGAGGAAATGCACGTATTCTTCTACCGTGCAGGTAACGGGTGATGCTCTTCTTGTTCGATCAGTTCGCTGGCGTATAGCAACGCGGCTTTTCTTTCTCTCCCAGCTTGTGGTACAGAAGGAGACCAGCAGATTCCACCGGACAGAGGAGACGATGATGGATTTCGCTTTGACCCCGGAGCAAGAAGGTTTTCGCGCTCAGATCCGCGAGTTTCTCGCGCAAGAGGTGCCACCTGAAGCTTCTTTTGAGGACGGCTGGATCACCGGTTATTCGCCGGAGTTTTCGCGGAAACTGGGTGCACGTGGCTGGATCGGGCTCACCTGGCCTAAGCAGTACGGCGGCCAGGGAAAAAGCTATCTTGATCGACTCGTCCTGACCGAGGAACTGCTGCGCGCCGGCGCGCCGGTGGCGGCCCACTGGCTGGGTGACCGGCAGGTTGGGCCGGCTCTGCTCGCCTATGGGAGCGAGGAACAGAAAGCCGAGATCCTCCCACGTGTCACCAAAGGAGAGATCGTCTTTTGTCTGGGGATGAGTGAGCCAGGGTCAGGATCGGACCTGGCATCGCTGCGCACCAAGGCGGTGGAGGAAGGGGACCACTTTTCCATTACCGGTCAGAAAATCTGGACCAGCTTCGCCCATGTGGCTGACTATGCCTACCTGGTCGCGCGCACCGATCCGAACGCCCCGAAGCACAAAGGCATCAGCGAATTCCTCATCGACATGAAACTGCCGGGCGTGACGGTGCGGCCGTTGGTGGACCTGACTGGCGAGCACCATTTCAATGAGGTGTTCTTGGATAACGTGCGGGTGCCGAAGCGCTGGTTGATCGGCGAGAAGAACCGCGGCTGGTACCAGATCGCCTCGCAACTCGACTACGAGCGCAGCGGCATCGAACGGCTGCTGAGTAACTATCCGTTATTCCTGGATGCAGTGAAGTACGCCCGGGACACCGGTCTGACCAAGGACCCACTGGTGCGCAACCAACTCGCCCAACTGCAAATCGAACTCGACACGGGCCGGTTCATGGTCTACAAGGTCGCCTGGATGCTGAGCCAGGGAGGGGTGCCGAACTATGAAGCGGCGATGGCCAAATGTTTCTGCACCGAAGTTGAACAGCGCATCGCGCAGACGGTTAGCGGTTTGCTGGGAGATTACGGGGTGCTCTTGCCGGGTTCGCCTGGCGCACGCTTGGCTGGCCGCGCGGCGCGCGAGTACCTCTACGCCCCGGCTTACACCATCCAGGGTGGTACCAGCAATGTGCTGCGCAATATCATGGCGATCCGGGGTTTGGGGTTGCCAGCAGGATAAGCAATCAGCTTTCGGCGGTCAGCCGTCAGGAAAAACAAGGTAAGACCTATGCTTCTGGCTCATAAAGTCGCACTGATTACCGGCTCCGCTCGCGGCACTGGGGCCGGCATCGCCCGGGTATTTGCCCGTGAAGGGGCAAGTGTGGTGATTAATCAGGTGAGGGAGGAAGGAAACCCTCAAGGGGTGCTTGAAGAAATACAAACCGCCGGCGGCACAGCCCTGTGCGTGAAAGCTGACATCACCGATGAGACGCAAGTGCGTGAAATGGTGAAAAAAGCTGAAGAGGCCTTCGGCACAGTGGACATCCTGGTCAGCAACTATGCCGCCGCGATTCCACGTAAGGGCTTTCAAGAAACCACGTGGGCTGACTGGCAGGAGCAGATCGACACCACGCTGAAAGCCGCGTTTCTCTGCACCCAGGCGGTTCTGCCAGGCATGAAGGCCAGACGCTGGGGGCGTATCATCAGCGTCAACACTATCGGTATTCACCAGCCTGCTCCTCACTATCACGGCTACACTGCGGCCAAGACCGCAATGCTGGGATTTACCCGCAATCTCGCTGTCGAAGTCGGACAGCACAATATCACAGTTAATATCGTTTCTCCGGGACTGACGTTGACCGAAGAAGTCAAAGCGATGCTCACCGCAGAAGCACGAGAAAAACATGAGAAACAAGTCCCGCTGCGGCGCAGCGGGACTGTCGAGGATACGGCCAACGTGACTCTGTTCTTTGCCTCCGAATTAGGGAGCTTTCTGACCGGCCTCTATCTGCCGGTGTGTGGCGGGCAAGTGATGGAGTGAGGCAGAGGAGGCAGGCTTAAAGTTCTGATAATTTTTGTCTTGTAAAATCTATAATGAATCTCAAGAGAATTCTTTCCTATAGAGGGAAGGACGAATGTGAGGAAAGGCACCATGCAACGTCGAGCAATTGCGCTTTTTACGCCGACGATTCGCGACATGATGGACATTGCCAAACTTGCGGATGACGCCGGGTTCGATTCGGTATGGAATGGCGAGTTTTTCAACCGTAACGGTTTGGTGACGCTGGCGGCGGTGGCGCTGAATACGGCGCGGACCAAGATTGCCACCGGCATTGCCTATGCGTACATGCGTAATCCGGTGCTCAATGCAACCGGGGCCATGGACCTTGATGAGCTCTCGGGTGGACGAATGATTCTGGGACTGGGTAGTGGGACGAAATCAATGAACGAAGGCTGGTACGGGCAGCCGTTCGAACCACGCTCGGCGACGAAGATGAAAGAATGTCTGGCGCTGATCCGTAAGATCTGGGCGTCGCACAAAGGCATGGGCGTGCGTTTTGACGGGGAGTTTTATCGCATCAACATCCCTGCGTTTGTCCGCCCGCAGGCAGTGCGAGACCGCATTCCCATCTATGTGGCTGCGGTGCAGAAGGGGATGCTACGAACCGCGGGAGAAGTGGCCGATGGTTTGGTCGGGCACCCGCTCTACAGCCGCAAATACCTCAGGGAGTTCATCAAACCGAATCTGGAGATTGGGGCCAAGCGAGCCGGGCGTAGTCTCAAGGATCTTGATATTAGCACCTTGTTGATCACCGCTGTCAGCCCTGACCGCCAGCAAGCGATCCAAGATGCGAAAAACCAGATCGCCTTTTATGCGTCGGTGAAGTCATACGAGGGCATTCTGAATCTGCATGGTTGGGAGCAGCAGAAACTGGCCATTTGGGAGCACTTCAGAACGTTCAACCTTCCCAAGATGGCTGAAGCCGTCACCGACGATATGGTTGAACAGATCGCCATCGCCGGAACTCCTGATGAGTGCCGGGACCAACTCAAACACTGGGACGGTTTGATCGATCTCCCCATTCTTTATACGCCGACCGCCGGTGTCCGCGCCGGGCGCGTGATGGAGAACCATAGGCTGATCGTAGAGACGTTTGCGCAGTGAACGAGAACGACTCCGCTGCAGAAGATATTTCCCAGCGTCGCTATCGGTTACCTTGGTGAACTTCAACCTGACATATTTGTATACGCGGCAAATAAGGCCCAACGCTCGGAGCGAGAACTGCCTAGTGAGAGAAGATGCCCCTGTGGAGGTCGAAGCGGCAAAGCGGGCAGATATGACATGTATTGCTTTAATAACTACGTCCGGCGAGATAAACCGATGCAGGCCGACCTAGTTCGTAGAGAGCTTTGCCTGAATCGCTCTGCGCAGATCCTAAGACTTCCGCCCGTGTAACCGTTCTCGCTCGATATCCAACTCGCTCTTGATGCCGATCCGGTGTAAGGCATCGTTCGCCTCTTCTAATGAACTCGAGAAATCGTGCAGTAGCCAATGCGCCGACAACGTCTCCTCCACCGCCGACGCCAATAATGAGCGCGCGCGAACTGGCACGGATCAGTGTCTCGAGCGAAACTATCTTTGTCTGTAGAGGCAAGAGGTTTCCCGTGAAACAGTTGGAAGTGATAGGTGAACAATCAAAATGTGATAATTTACTTGCGGACTGCACATATTGTCTCGTCTAAACAGGGTGGTGCCAGAAAGTTCTCAAGAATTTTACTTAGTCTTTGATATACACCAAAGTCCCGACTCGCACGAAAGCGTAGAGTTCCTGCACGTCAAGGTTAAAGAGAGAAATGCACCCCATGGTCCAATTGACGCCGACACGGTTGAATGACTCGCGGTCAGTTCCGTGAATGCCGATCTCTCCACCCACACCGGGGTAATTCCCCCCACGTCTAGGGACAGTGCCGGCTGAGACATTTTGCCAATAGCGACGGACGTCTTGTTCGGTAGGGTAATCTAAAAGCATAAAGCGAGACCAGCGCCGGTGATGGTCTTTGTCGATGATCATGTACAGTCCCGTCGGTGTTCGCTTGTCACCCTCGTAGAGTTTCCGTCCTGGTTTGCGACCGAGGACGACCGGATAACTACGGACCAACCGACCATACTGATACAGGCTTAACGTCCGGCACTCTTTGTCCACCACGATCAGGACCGGCTCCTCACTGGCCCACGGCAAGACCGCCTCGCTATCGACCCGCAGTGGCACGGTGACCGGAGGAGGCGGAGGTGGAGAGGACGCAGGGAACCGTAGGGGAGTCCTGGCCGCGCAGCCCGCAGACAGGACGATGGACATGAGGAAAATGCGTGTGGCGAACAGAGGCCGTAACGATTTCACGGGCCTGATTATCAAGAAAAACGCGACCGTGTGCAACTTCCTCTTTTGCCGTGACGTGGTACAATGCCGAGCACGCCGTAGGGCAATCTTTTCTTCTTTGTCGGAACATAGGTGAAAAGGCAATGTTGACTGCTTTGCTTCATAAGGTCTTCGGCAGCAAAAACGACCGTGAGCTGAAGAAACTGCGACCGCTCGTGGAAGAGATCAGCGGGCTCGAACCTGAATTTGCCAGCCTCAGCCCTGATGCGTTGCGGGCCAAGACTGACGAATTCAAGAGCCGTATCCAGACCACTACTCGGGACATCCGCGCTCGCCTGGAAGAACTGCAAACGCGCATGCTGAGGGATGAAGCCCAGAGTGAAGCGCCGGGCGAGGAACAGGACGCGCGCAAAGGTGAAGAGGAGAAACTCGAAAAAGAACTACGTCAAGCTGAGGCCGAGGTCCTTGAGGCGCTCTTGCCCCAGGCGTTCGCCGCGGTGCGTGAAGCCTCGCGGCGGACCACCGGCATGCGGCACTTCGATAGCCAGCTCCTCGGGGGTATCGTGCTGCACCAAGGCAAAATCGCCGAGATGAAAACCGGCGAGGGCAAGACCCTGGTGGCGACCCTGCCGCTTTACCTGAATGCTTTGCTCGGGCGCGGCGCGCACTTGATTACCGTGAACGATTACCTCGCCCGGCGCGACGTGCAGTGGATGGGGCCGATTTACCATGCGCTGGGCCTGTCGATCGCCTCGATCGTCCACGACACGAGTTTCCTCTTTGATCCCACCTATCTGGTCAAGGACTATCGTTTTCTCAACCTGCGCCCCATCGACCGCAAGGAAGCCTACCACGCGGACATTACCTACGGCACGAACAACGAGTTCGGTTTCGACTATCTGCGCGACAATATGAAGTTCAGTCTCGACGACTACGTGCAGCGAGAACTGCACTTTGCCATTGTCGATGAGGTGGACAACATTTTAATCGATGAGGCGCGCACCCCCCTGATCATCTCCGGCCCGGCCGAGGAATCCACGGAAAAATATTATGTGATCAACCGGGTGATTCCGCGCCTGCAGCGCGAGATTGATTACGCCATCGACGAAAAGCTCCGCACTGCCACGCTCACCGAAGATGGCATAGCCAAGGTCGAGCGTATCTTGAGTATCAAGAACCTCTATGACCCGGCAGAGACTGAGCGTGGCACTCTCCATCATGTCCAACAGGCGCTCAAGGCGCACACCATTTTCAAGCGTGACGTGGATTACGTGATCAAGGACGGTGAGGTACTCATTGTCGATGAATTCACCGGCCGCCTCATGCCCGGCCGGCGCTGGTCCGATGGCCTCCATCAAGCGGTCGAAGCCAAAGAAGGGGTGCGGATTCGCGAGGAAAACCAGACCCTGGCGACGATCACGATTCAAAATTACTTCCGCATGTACAAAAAACTGGCGGGGATGACCGGCACGGCGGACACTGAATCGGTCGAGTTTAAAAAGATTTACAGCCTCGAAGTTGTTATCATCCCGCCGAACAAAGCGATGGTCCGCATCGACCACCCGGACGTGGTGTACAAAACCGAGCGGGAGAAATTCAATGCGGTGATCGACGATATTACCGAGTGTTACGGCCGCGGCCAGCCGGTTTTAGTTGGCACCATTTCCGTCGAGAAGTCCGAGCATCTCAGTAAATTGCTCAAGCGTAAAGGCGTCAAACACAGCGTGCTCAACGCCGTGAATCACGAGGCCGAAGCCCATATCATCGCCCAAGCGGGACGCTTTAGCGCCGTGACCATCGCGACGAACATGGCCGGTCGCGGCACCGATATTTTGCTGGGTGGCAACCCCGAGTTCCTTGCCCGCGCCGAGATCGAAAAGCGCTCGCTCAACACGAGAGTGGGGGCTTCTGCTCCTGCTCACGCAGGCCAGAGCTACGAAGAAAGCCTGGAGGAGCTGCGCGCGGAGTATAACGAGGCGGTGAGTCGCGCCCGGCAACAATACGAGAAAGAATGGCTGCCCTTCGAAGAAGCGCGCAATACCGCCCTTAAGCGCATGACCGAGACCTATCGTCCGTTCCTGCATGCGTCATGGCAGAACGCTCAGGCCGACTACGAGGATCTTGCCGGTCGTTTCAACCTCAGCAATGGCGGAAGCAGCGATACCGCTCTCCTGGCGCAGTACACCCAGGCCTGCGCGGCTTATGAACATGCCTTGAGCGAATACGACAAGGTCATCGGCCCGGCACTGAGCGAAGACCAATTGGCAGAGTATGAAACTGTACGCGCAGAATACGCCGGCCTGCTCAGCGAGGGACCAGCAACTGACGTGGCTCCACGTCTGGAGGCGATGCGCAGCCGCTACGAACGCCTGTTAGAGACGTACAACCGGGCCGTTTGGCGCATTGCTGAAACGCCGTTTAGTGAGAACGGTGAAGCGGCGCATCTGTACGAGGAGGCACGTCAGGCCTACGAAGATGCCGTGCTCGCTTATGAGGAGGCGGAGCGACGCCACGAGGAGCAATACAAACCCTATGAAGAGGCAGTCGCCGCCGCGGAACGAGCCTACGAAGAGAAGCGACGCGAACGAGTGAAAGTTGTTGAAGAAGTCCGCGAGCAATTGGAGAAGGCGCCCGATCTCTATCAGCAACTTTTCGATGAAGTGTTGGGGAAGTATCGGCAAACGTGTGCAGAGGAACGTGAGAAAGTTGTCGCCGCGGGCGGACTGCACATTCTCGGCACCGAACGCCACGAGGCCCGACGCATTGACAATCAGTTACGCGGACGGGCCGGCCGTCAGGGTGACCCGGGCACGTCACGTTTTTATCTCTCTTTGGAAGACGACCTGCTGCGCATTTTTGGCGCCGAGCGCATCCAAAAGATTATGGATCGTCTGGGCATGGAGGAGGGCGAACCGATCGAACACGGCCTGGTCACTCGGGCGATCGAAAATGCGCAGAAGCGGGTCGAGTCGCACAATTTCGACATCCGCAAGCACTTGCTGGAATATGACGACGTCATGAACAAACAACGTGAGGTGATCTACCAGCAACGCCGCAGCTTCCTCGCCGGCGAGAACCTGAAAGGCGAGGTGCTGGCGATGATCGAGGAGCTGGCCGAGGACACCGCCGCCGCTTATGCCAGTAAAGGAGTCTATCCGGAAGAGTGGGATTGGAAAG
>JBGPOI010000222.1:0-7579 GCA_041487975.1 Binatia bacterium
GGCGTGTCCATTGCGGTTGGCGGTTCCGCCAGTATACGTCGAGGGGAATCTGCGTCTGGAGTCCCTCACTACAATACCAACTCTCTTGCAGAGTCCCGGCGGCGCGTTTCTCAAACACCGCCAAGGGGCGGGGCACGGGAAACCCTCGTGCCTCAAGCAACTGTGCGCCACGCCACGCCCGACGCGCCGGCGAGCCGTGCCAGAGCGCATCTCCCCAGCGACGCCAAGTGTGCAGACGGTGGTGTTTGATGACCACCGCCCCGGTCGGCAACGGTAACAGAGTCACGGTCGTGCCTCGGTCGTGCTTCAGTACCCGTGCCTGAGTCCACTGTTCAGGTGGGCGAGACACCAACTGCAGCAACTCCTGCCTCTCCGGCGCACAGAAGACGGTGTGAAGATAGGGCTTCAATATTCAGCTCTTGGCTTTCAGCGTTCAGCTATTAGCTGTCAGCAAAAACTAGGAGAAGAACAGAGCCAGCAAACCTCAGCCTCATGTCGCTCTGGAGTCCCGTCTCTATTAGGACTATGGGACAAAACCCCCACCGCATGGCATAAGGTCAAGGTGTCATTGCGAGCGGAGCGAAGCAATCTTTGCCCGAAAACAGAGATTGCTTCGTCGCTTACCGCTCCTCGCAATGACAGTCTCGTCTCCTCTGCTCCTTTGTTCGTCCAGAGTTTTGTCTCACGATCCTTATTTTGCCTGAGCGCTGACCGCTGCTCGCTGCTGGCTTACATGTATCCCAGATCGGTCAAGCGTTTTTCAATCGACGCCTTTTCCGCTTCGCTCATGGCTAGCCCCGGACTTGGCGCCAGCGGCCCTTGTTGGAGTAACTCAACACGACGGCGCAAGGCAGCCGCAACGTCAGGATGGCGGGACGCCAGGTTGCGGCGCTCGCGCGGGTCCTCTCGCAGGTGATACAGTTCCTCGGGGAGGCGAAAGTTCTGCGGAGCGTAGATGTACTTCCACTCTTCAGTACGCCACCCGACCCGGCGGTCACGTGGGTCTGAACGCACCCGCAAGAATGCTTCCAAATAAGCTTCCAGGTGTAGTGGGGTGTCCGCCACGAGGGCGGGTTGGAGGCTTTGTCCGTGCAGATCAGTCGGGATCGGGGCGCCGACCAAGTCGAGCACTGTGGGGAAGAGATCGATTTGCCGGACCAGTTGAGCAACCCGCTTGCCCGCCGGTAAGGGGACACGCTCCGTTCCGTTCAGCCAGGTGAACACCAAGGGGACGCGGATGAGATCTTCGTAGGCGTCCATCTCATGCCCCTCGCGCTTGGCCGTGGCACGGCCTAGCAGGTCACGCCAGACGCGGTATACGCGGTAGCGGAGGTCCGTTGTCACGATCCGCTCACCGTGGTCCCCGTGCAAAACCAGCAACAGGTTAGGCGGGAGTACCGCCAGGAGCGTCGCCAGTTGGGAGTCGAGCGAGGACAGCGCCCGTTCGTAGCGGTTCCGTCCATGTGCGCGGCTGGCAAACTCAGGCAGGATGTGACGGTGATGGTGTAGCTCCCACAGGTGGAGAAAGAGCACCCAGGGCGGCCTGAACTCGGCGGTCTGCAACCGGCGGCGCAAATCTGCTCCCCACGCGGTGGAGAGGTAGGCCGACCCTTCACGGAAGTGGTACGCATCAAATCCACGGTCCAGGCCGGTTTCGGGAAAGAGCGGACCGCTCACCTCGGCGTAAGTCTGATAGCCAGAGGCGCGCAGTGTCTCTACCAGTGACGGCACTGACGGGTTCAGTTTAAGTCCGAAGATCGAGCGGATACCGTGCACGAAAGAGTACGTGCCGGTCAACAGACTGGCCACGCACGGCGTGGTGGACGAGGCCGAAGCGATGGCCTGGGTACACGCCACCCCTGAGCGCACCAGGCGGTCCAGCGTCGGGGTCCGTGCCCCGCGCCGCGCGCCAGAGACGGCGTCGGCCCGTAGGCAATCGACGAGCAGTACAAGAATATTTGGCCGAGTCATAGAGAAGTATTCAGCGTTCAGCAGTCAGCTTTCAGCCAAAACAAGGAGATAGCGGACGGCTGTCAATTTGCAAAGCGGGGGGGCATGGGTCAGGAATAGGTTTTCTTTTTTAGCTGATTGCTGAACGCTGCTAGCTGACTGCTCACTTCTGCTCCAGTACCTTACGCGCCGTCTCCAACACCTGCTGCGGCGTAATCCGTTGCATGCACGCCCGTCCAATGGGGCAGCGCCGAGTATAGCAGGGGCTGCAGGCCGCCGGGCCACGCAGCACGAACTCCTCCGAGCCCCACGGCGCCGACCGGATCGGGCTAGTCGCACCCCACAGTGAGATGACCGGCGTGCCGGTCGCAGCGGCGATGTGCATGGGGCCGGAGTCCGGTCCGAGCGCCAGGCGGGCACGGGCGAAGATGCCAATCAGATCCCGTAGACTCGTTCGTGCGCTCAGGTTGGTGATCGTTCCTCCGACCGCGGCGCTGACCTCCTGAGCGAATGCCGCTTCGCTCTGTCCGCCCAGCAAAACGATTCCCATACCATAGTTCTGCTGCAATGCCCTTGCCACTGCGGCTGTGGCCTGGGGAAACCAGAAGCGGCTCGGCCAGCGCGAGCCGAGAAAAAACGCGGCGAACGGGCGGGCCGTGCCCCCTAACAGGGTCTCAACCTGTTGCTCTTCCTCCGCGCGCAAGCGCAGGTCGAAATGGACGCCGTCGTCAGGCAGTCCTAAAGCCTCGGCGAAGATGAGATACTGGCGCAACTTGAGCGAGAAATCCGCCACCGGCGCGATAGTGTGGGTATTACAGAGCCAGTTCCCTTCTTTACTATTCTGTCGGTGAAACCCGAGGCGGAGTGGTGCGCCTGACCACCAGCTCACGAGGCCGCTTTTGGCGTGGCGTTGGAGGTCCAGCACTAAATCAAAGCGCTGACGGCGGATATCACGCAGAAAGGGCATAAACGCCAGCAGGCCACGGGTGCGGCGGTAGAGCAACACCTCGTTCAAGGCCGGGTGATGATCGAGCAGCGGAGCCGCCGCCGGTTCAACCGCCCAGGCGATATGTGCTGCGGGATATGTGTGGCGCAGTCGCATCAACAAGGGCAAAGCGCGGGTCACATCGCCAATCGCGCCCAGCAGCACGATCAAAATGCGCCGAGGGGAGAGCGGAAGAGGAAGCGGAGGCACGGTATACAAGAGTCAAGAAAGTGAGGCAACTGGCTCTGGAGCGAGGGCATAGCCATTCATGATCTGCCAGACCTGCTTTGTCCGAGCCAGCTCAGCCGCTTCGGCAGTCAGCCGCTTTCCTGCTCCGGCTGGGATGACTGGAGTACCGAGTTGCGCGAGCAGTGCCGCTCTCCGTGCAGCTCGCTCTACGTCATGGGGACCCACGCCCCAGGAGACTTCGACTAACAGGTAGAGGGCGGTTCCATCCTGCTTATGTTTCCCTCGCATGACGATGTCCGCCAAAGCGACATCATCGGCGTCGGCCTCAGAAAGTGCTCCCGTGTCTACCGCCTCGTCGAGTAAAGAGGACATCTCATCTGGCGAAAGCACGTGGAGGCGGCGGAGCAGACGACCGAAGTAGCCGCGAGCTTTCGTGCGATACTCGATTTCAGTAGTGATCCCTTTAAGCTCTCTCACTCCATCAGTGAGGGTACGTACGGACTGTGTGAGTTCAGCAGTCTGGGCTGAGAGCGCGGAGATCTGGGCTTCAGTGCGAGCTTGGGCATCAGCCAACTCTGCAACTTTGGCTTCAGTACGAGCTTGGGCGTCAGCTAACTCTTGAAAGCGTCGCTCAGTGTACGTGCGCAGTTCGGCCAACTGCTCCGGCAGGGACAGCAACTCCTCGGTGAGTACCAGACGGCGCAATTCCGCTCGCCATTCAGGCCGCTCTGCGAGAATACGCACCAAATCGCGAAATTCCTCTACCGTGAATGACATGCACACTCCCCCTGTTCCGGTATCCGTTTCTCCTGAATTTTTCAATGGTAGGGGCAGCCCTCTGTCCACGGAGCGCGATTAGGTATGAATGAGGGCTCTTCGTGGGTGCCTCGGACGTTTAGAATGCCTAACAAAACGGGCTCTGAGCCGTAGAGGAGAAATCCTGGATGCCCGCCTGCGCGGACACGGGGGGGTTCGTCATTCCCGCGAAAGCGGGAATCCAGACAAAGAGGCGTTTTGTTAGGGACTCTAAGATCACGGGCGAGCAAAAGGTGATATTCAAGCTCACTTGCTGAACCCATGGCGTTGTGAAAGAAGCGGGCAAGTTCCGGTTCTCCACTTCTTCCACAACCCTCTGCAACATTCGCGGGGATAGAGGCGCAGGAACGTCGGATCTGGCTCGTTAGTCCATACAACTCATCCCGCGGAAAAGTTGCCGTAGCCCTGTAGACAGTCAAAGTCAAGAGATGCGCCTTCTCGGTAGTGGTGCAGTTTCATAAACGGCTTTGAGAGCAACTACGAGCCTACCCGCAGGGTAAGAGTTTGTAGGGGCTTGATTGATCAAGCCCTTTTGCGGGTCCGATGAATCGGACCCCTACGTTTTCGAGACCGAAGCGAGAGTCAAACTGCACCACTACCGCCTTCTCCCATACCTTCAGTTCCTTAAAGTCTCTCACTTTTGGTCTCCTTCCTGTCCGAAGCTGACGACTGATAGCTGAGAGCTTTCCCCTCCGTCCGAAGCTGATAGCTTGTGTTTCCTCTCAATCCCCTCTCATCGGGTCGGTAGTCTCGATTCTATTGACGTATCTGGTTGGTCTGGTGTGGCAGTATCGAGTTTCAATCCCCTCTCATCGGGTCGGTAGTCTCAATGTTAAACAATACTGCGCGGCAGGCGATGAATACATCGAGTTTCAATCCCCTCTCATCGGGTCGGTAGTCTCAATAAGTTTTGCAAGATTTGCAGAACGGGGGAACGCTCATAAAGTTTCAATCCCCTCTCATCGGGTCGGTAGTCTCAATCTATATACTAGATCCTCTTGTAGTAATGGAAAGGGATAAGTTTCAATCCCCTCTCATCGGGTCGGTAGTCTCAATGGTCTGTCCGGGCTTTGGCTCGTTTGCGCTAAACCGCAGTTTCAATCCCCTCTCATCGGGTCGGTAGTCTCAATCCACCCCCGCAAATTCCCTGTCAGGACAGTTGCTTATCACGGCAAAAACGCACGGGTCTCGTTTCCTTCGCATGTTAACCTCCTTTCCGACCTTACAGTGCCCCTAACCCTGTGATTTTGCAAGAGCGCAGGGGGGTCTCTCCCTTTTTTCTGCTAAGCTCCCGCCAAGGTTAGACTTTCTCCGCAAAACGCCAAAATCGTCAAAAATGTGACAGCCCTTGCGCTGAAAAAAACAAAGCAATCAGCTTTCAGCAATCAGCTTTCAGCAAAAACGGGCAAAGAGTCCAGAGTCTGAGGCCCAAAATCTTTCTCCTTATTCTTGCTGACGGCTGATAGCTGACGGCTCTTCAAATCAAATAATAGTCTGGATCGGTCGTCAGCGGCACGGGGCCGACCACCAGGCTCTGCGCTAGACAATCCTGACACACACGGTAATAGCGCACGTTATCCTCCTCGGCTGTGATCAGCCCCTCTATCCGTTCTTGCAGCTCTGTCCGTTGGGCCGGGGTGAGGTGACACTCGAACACGCTTTTTTGCACTCGCGTGCCGTAGTTCTCCAAGGTCTCGCTCACCCGCCGGCGCCGGTCATCATCAGCAATATCATACGTAACGACAGTAAACATGGAAGCTTTCAGCTATCAGCGATCAGCAGTCAGCTTTTGGATGAAGGATGTTAGCATGCGCTTCACCTCGGTAACTTCTTTGGCGAGTTGTTCATAGTCTGAACCTTTCAGGAGGCCAAGGTCGCGGGCGAGCAAAAGATGATATTCAAGCTCGCTCGCTGAACCCATAGCGATGTGAAAGAAACGGGCCAGCTCGGGTTCTCCACTTCTCCCACAGCCTTCTGCAATATTCGCAGGGATGGACGCGCAGGAACGTCGGATCTGGCTCGTCAGTCCATACAACTCATCTCTCGGAAACGTTGCCGCAGCCCTGTAGACAGCCAAAGTCAACTGATGAGCCTTTTCCCACACTTTCAGCTCTCTGAAGTCCCTCAAGATGCACCTCCCTTCTTTCCGAAGCTGACGGCTGATAGCTGCCCGCTCCCCCGCCCGCCCGAAGCTGATAGCTGAGAGCTGACTGCTATTATCGTATCCTCATCGGCTGATAGGCGCTGACCTCGCCGCGAATCCACTCCGCCATCTGGGAGACCTGCAGGTCCAGACAACGCCGATAATCCACCACCACGCCAGTGTGAGGGTGGGTGATTTGCGTCGCCATCTTCTGCTCAAAGGAGCGGAGAAAAGTCTTGCGCGCGGCATCTTTCAACAAGCACGGGCCGTCCGGGAGGCGAGAAAAGTCCGCCGGCGTGAAGATTTTGCTGTTCACCAGATAGAGCACCAGCGAGTCTACGATCGGCGCGCGAAACTCCTCAATCAGGTCCGAGGCCAGGGCCGGATGACGGTCGCGTATGAGATGCAGATGCCCCACATACGGATGCAGCCCGCGGGCGACAATCAAGGCATAGAGGTTGTAGAAGAGTAGGGTGTACCCCAGGCTCAACAGGCTGTTGACCGGGTCGGTCGGCGGCTGGCGGGTGCGATGAGAGAACTGAAAGGCTGGATCGACAAGCTGTCCCAAGGCGGCAAAATACTGCGCCGCTCCCGCTCCCTCATAACCGTTGACCTCCTCCACCGTGGCGGCCCTGGGCAGCCTGACGCTGATCTCGCTCAGCCGTTCAATGGCGGTTGCCACCGCAGGGATCTGTTTGCGACGCTGATGACGCTGCAGGAACAAGCGCGAGTTGTGCAACTTGGCGGCGATAATCGTCTTGGCCGTGGCCAGACAAAATTCCTGGTCAGCGGCGCGGATGAACTGTTGCCGGTGGAGGCTGACGTTATCCCCTAGTGGAGAGTCGATGATGCCGTAGTAGTTTCCCCGCGAGGAGAAGAGAACGATGGGAATATCTTCTTTCAGGCAGTAGGTCATGGCCGGAGTGGTGATAGTACAGTTGCCGAAAACAAAGATCTGATCGATCTTGGCTGCCGGCACCTCCAAGAGGATTTCTCCCTCTTTCTTCACCACCAACCGTTCGTCGTCCCGTGCCAGCACGCTGCCTTGTTCTTGAATATAGAGCGTGCGCCGGAAGGGCACTTGCACGCGGCGGGGCGGAGAGTCGGACAGTGCGGACTCCGCAGTCTGGAGTTCGGAGTCTGTCGGGGGCTGGTCGGACAGTCCGGAGTCCGAGGTCCGGGGTCCAGTGCCTATCGGAGACTGCTCACTAACCGTTCGTGCTGAGCCCCCTTCGGCTTTGCTCAGGACAGGCTCTGTCGAAGCCTGAATAGCTTGCTCCTCAGCCGTTCGTGCTGAGCCTGTCGAAGCATGAACGGTCTGCGCTTCCGGCTCTGCTTTGCTTACCGGAAAGTCGAGGTCGGTCTTTCCCGCCTTCTCCAGTGCCTCACCGAGGACCTGCGCCATCGTCGTGCCAGCGCTTGTCTCCGCCTTCTTTGGGGTCTCCTTTTTCTTTTCCTGCTGACGGGGCATCGGCATGTCCAGGGTGCGCAGGAAA